>MHXL01000108.1:0-4397 GCA_001824455.1 Desulfuromonadaceae bacterium GWB2_53_15 | reverse complement strand
GAGAAAGCCAGGGCGGCGGCTATGGAAAGATTTGAACGGGTCGTTGCCGTAGCCCCCTCCTACAAGCCGTTCTACATCATCGGAGAAAAAATACTCCTCAAAGCCGAAAAACTGCCTGATGACTGGCTGGTTTTCGGTACCACCGGGTATGATTTTGCCAATCAGGTAAACGGCCTGTTCGTGGACGCCTCGAATGCCAAGACTTTTGAAACACTTTACACGCGCTTCATACAGCATCAGGTAGACTTCACAGCTGCCGTCTACGAGAATAAGAAGCTGGTCATGCAGGTAGCCATGTCGAGTGAAATCAATACGCTGGGACACTACCTGAACAGGATTTCCGAACAAAACCGTCACACGCGGGATTTTACCCTGAACAGCCTGATCAGGTCGATTGTGGAGGTGATCGCCTGTTTTCCGGTGTACCGGACCTACATCAACAGCTTTGACGTCCCGGAGCGGGACCGGCAGTACATTGAATCCACGATCGGCAAGGCCAAGAGGCAGAATCCGGCCATCAGTGCTTCGGTTTTCGATTTTATCCGGGACGTGCTCTTACTGCGCTTTCCAGGCGCCATGCTCGACGAGCACCAGCAATCCCGGCTCGATTTTGTGAAGCGTTTTCAACAGATCACCGGCCCGGTCATGGCCAAGGGGGTCGAGGACACGGCCTTCTACCAGTACAATCGGCTTGTATCCCTGAATGAGGTGGGAGGCAGCCCGGAACGCTTCGGCATTACCCTGGAGGCCTATCACGGCCAGAATATCGAGCGCTGCAAGTCCCGTCCATTGGCCATGCTGGCCACATCTACCCATGACACCAAGCGCAGTGAGGATGTCCGGGCCAGGGTCAACGTGCTCTCAGAGATCCCTGACCAATGGCGGGAGGGGCTTTCGCGCTGGAGCCGCCAGAACCGCAAACTCAAGATGGTTGTTGACGGCAAACCCGCCCCGAGCCGCAATGAGGAGTACCTGCTCTACCAGACACTGGCGGGAACCTGGCCCTTTTGCAAGCCGGAGGAGGACGAGTTTACCGTGTTCCGGTCCAGGATAAAGGAGTACATGCTGAAGGCCATGCGGGAGGCCAAGGTGCATACAAGCTGGATCAACCCCAATTCGCTGCATGAGGATGCGGTGATGTATTTCATCGACTCGATCCTGAAGATTTTTCGGCATAATACTTTTCTGTACGATTTTGAATCATTTCAGCGATTGACTGCTGCCTGCGGAATATTCAATGCCCTGTCCCAGACCCTGCTCAAGATCACCTCGCCGGGGATCCCTGATTTCTACCAAGGAAATGAATTGTGGGATTTCAGCTTGGTTGACCCTGACAACCGCCGTCCGGTGGATTTCCGTTTAAGAAAAGACCTGCTGGATGAACTGCTATGTAAGGAAGCGACTGCCGGAGCCTTGGAAACGGCCCGCGAGGTGGTCGCGAACCGGAACGACGGTCGTATTAAGCTGTACCTGACCTGCAAGGCGCTCGGTTTTCGCCGGGAAAACCGGGTTTTGTTCGAAACCGGCAGTTATCTGCCTCTTACGGTGGAAGGCCTCTGTCAGGAACATGTCTGCGCATTTGAACGTTCTGTAAATGACAGCTCGGTGCTGGTGATCGTGCCCCGTTTTTGCAGCCGTCTGATACGGGACAGCAGCGGCTTGCCGCTGGGGGAGGAAGTATGGCGGGATACCCGCATCATTTTGTTGTTCGATAGTGCTGCAAGCTGTTATCGCAATGTTTTCACAGGAGAAATACTGCGGCTCAATCAAGAGAATGGCCGGTTGAGCCTTGCTCTTCAGGACATACTCTCGGATTTTCCGGTGGCCTTGCTGGAAAGGATTGACCGGCCTGAACCAGAGGCGGATCAGCCAGTGAGCGGAATGGAGCTTGGATGCTGAATATACGTGGTTGCGGAATACTGTTGCACCCGACATCGCTGCCCGGCCCGGGGGGGATAGGCTCGCTGGGGATGGATGCCCGGCGCTTTATTGACCTGCTGTGCAACATGGGAATGTCGTACTGGCAGGTACTTCCGCTGACGCCCCCGGCCTGCGGCAATTCTCCCTATTCCGCTTTTACGGCTTTCGGTGGAAATCCGCTCCTGATCGATCTGGAGCGGATTGTGAGCGAGGGCGATCTTTGCTCTACCGGCAGCGGCCGTTATCTCCAACACCGTGTCGATTTTGGTGCCGTTATTGGGACCAAAATGGAGCTGCTGTATCAGGCCGGCTCAGTCTTTCTGGCTCAGAAGGGAACATCCCGCACGCTTGAATTCCGCCAGTTCTGCGACACAACCCCCTGGCTGCATGATTTTGCCCTTTTCATGGCGCTGAAACGGCGCTTTCACGGGAAGAGCTGGAGCAGTTGGCCAGAAGAAGCAGCGCGCATCACAGAGGAGAAATATCATGACTATTCGGATAAGCTCGGCCTGGAAATCGCAGTGCAGAAATATCTGCAGTGGCAGTTTTCACGGCAATGGAAGGATCTGCGCAGGTATGCCAACGAGCGGGGTATCGCCGTGATCGGGGATATCCCCATTTTTGTAGCCTATGACTCTGCGGATGTCTGGAGCCGCCGCGAGCTTTTTCTCCTGGATGCGAAGGGCAAGCCGACGTTAGTGGCCGGCGTCCCGCCCGACTATTTCAGTTCTACCGGTCAGTTGTGGGGCAATCCGCACTACAACTGGGATGTCATGGAGCTTAGCGGCTACCGGTGGTGGCTGGAACGCTTCAGGTCGACCTTTGAACTCTTTGACATCGTCAGAATCGACCATTTCCGCGGTTTTGAGGGTGCCTGGCACGTCCCGGTAAAAGCGCTCACAGCCGAGGATGGAGTTTGGGTCAAGGGACCGGGTGAGAAGTTGTTCGATGCCCTCCGGAAAGCCCTGGGCCGGCTTCCGATCATTGCCGAGGATTTGGGGGTGATCACCCCCGAGGTGCTGGCGCTTAGAGACCGCTACAATTTCCCGGGTATGAAGATCCTGCAGTTTGCCTTTGAGAAAGAGCCGGTCAATCTTCCGCACCTTCATGTCAAAAACGGGGTTGTCTATACCGGTACGCATGACAACGACACGACCGCCGGGTGGTATAATTCCATTTCAGAGTCTGAGCGCCATGAGATGTGCGCATATCTGGGCTGTTCCGGAATTGACGGCGTCGGCGACCTGATCCGCGCGGCATTGATGTCGGTCGCGGATACGGCCATCATACCGCTTCAGGATATCCTGAAACTGGGCAGCGAGGCGCGCATGAATATTCCCGGCACTCCCTTCGGCAACTGGGAGTGGCGCTTTTCCTGGGACATGCTTTCGCCGGACCTGGCCGTTTCGGTACGGAAACAGTTGGAACGTTACGGCAGGGCACGGCATGGAGAAAAATACTATGCGACATGAAGATTCCGTTCTTGAGGACAATCCCTGCTGGTACAGGGACGCCATTATTTACCAGGTGCATATCAAGGCTTTCGCCGATTCCGACGCAGACGGCACCGGTGATTTCCGCGGTCTGATCGGCAAGCTTGACTACCTGCAACAGCTCGGAGTCACAGCGGTCTGGTTGCTCCCTTTTTATCCCTCTCCGCAGCGGGATGACGGCTACGACATCGCCGACTATTATGACGTCAACCCCAGCTACAACAGCCTGCGCGAATTCAAACAGCTGCTGAGCGCCGCCCACAGGCGCGGCATCCGGGTGATTACCGAGCTGGTGCTCAATCACACCTCGGACCAGCACCCCTGGTTCCAGCGTGCCCGCCGGTCAAAACCGGGTTCCGTGTACCGGGACTACTATGTCTGGAGCGACACGCCCGAAAAGTACCGCGAGGCGCGCATCATCTTTCAGGACTTCGAAACATCCAACTGGACCTGGGACCCGCTGGCCAAGGCTTATTACTGGCACCGTTTCTACTCACATCAGCCGGATCTCAATTTCGACAACCCGAAGGTGCAGTCCGAAATGTTGCGGGTTATTGATTTCTGGATGCGTATGGGGGTTGACGGTGTCCGGCTCGACGCCGTTCCCTATCTGTTCGAGCGGGAGGGGACCAATTGTGAAAACCTTCCCGAGACCCATGCCTTCCTCAAAAATCTGCGGTCCCATATGGACGGCTCCTATAAAAACCGCATGCTGCTTTCGGAGGCGAATCAGTGGCCGGAAGACGCTGCCGCCTATTTCGGTGATGGCGACGAAAGCAACATGGCCTTCCATTTCCCGCTCATGCCGCGCATCTTCATGGCCATCGAGATGGAAGACCGCTTCCCGATTGTCGACATCCTCGATCAGACGCCGGACATCCCGGATGGGTGCCAGTGGGCCATATTCCTTCGCAACCATGATGAACTGACCCTGGAGATGGTGACCGATGAGGAGCGGGACTACATGTACCGGGTGTATGCCTC
>MHXL01000107.1 GCA_001824455.1 Desulfuromonadaceae bacterium GWB2_53_15 | reverse complement strand
GAGCTGTTGACAAAAAAAAGACGGGGAAGACGGCGGTTTCAGTTGAATCTGTCCGAATTGCCTTACACCGATGACCTCAACATGCTCTTCCGTCTATTGGAGTTGCTGTCAGGACACTGGAAGGAAAAAGACTACGCACTAATCCGGGAACTCGTATGGAATTATGATGATGCTGATGTTGCATCACGCTTTGGAAAGACAAAATCGCAAATATGGAAACGAAGGAAAACACTGCAGATCGAGGAGTACGTGACTGTAAAGGAGCTTCTCCGCCGGACTGTATCCCATACAGAAAGTAATATATGAGACCCATCCTTATATACCCCGTTGTATTTGTTGCCGGAGAATTACTGGCAGTTTTATTGTTCCTGGTCCTTCGTAGATCAGTGGCTGGCGCAGCAGTGTTCAAAAAACCTGATATTGAAACATTTAAAGGCATATTGGAGCGGCTTGTTCTTTTTACCGGTCTGACAGGAGGGTACTCGACTGTGCTAGTGATGTTCGGTGCTCTGAAACTTGGAACTCGGTTGCACGATGAAACTGACAAGATTGTGTCTAACAACTATTTTCTCATAGGAAACCTGCTATCAGCATTTATTGCCATAGCTGATGCCATTATCTGCGGATGGCTTCTCAAAGTGTAAGAAGTGACGTGAAAAAACTTTCAATCTGAAACCAGGAGAAATGCCCAACAGAAAAATGCACCTGACCAAAAGTGCGTTGAAGACTGGCAGGCTGAATGCAGTATGATACTGTCCCATTTATCCCTGATTTCCAGTATAAGAGTATCTGTGGCTGCTGAAGGATTGTACCATACCGAAACCTGCCAATTAGTGAAAGGAACAACCATATGAAAAAAGTCATCATCATAGGCGGTGGCATCTCCGGGCTTTCTACGGCATGGCTGCTGCGGGACAAGGCACAGGCTGCTGGGGTTGAACTTGAAATCGTCTTGCTGGAAAAAGAACAGCGGGTGGGCGGCAAGATCTGGAGCATCAAGTCGGATGGCTATACCTGCGAATGGGGTCCCAACGGTTTTCTGGACAGCAAGCCGCAGACCCTGGAGTTGTGCAAGGCCATCGGGGTCGAGCAGAAACTGCACCGCAGCAACGACAACGCCCGCAAGCGCTTCATCTTTTCCGGCGGAGAGCTGCACCGCCTGCCGGAGGGAGCAGCATCCTTCCTGAAGAGCAGGCTGATCTCCTGGCCGGGCAAGCTGCGCCTGGCCCTGGAGCCGACACCTTTTGTTGCGTCGGCCCCGGTCGGTGTGGATGAGACCCTGGCCGACTTCGGTCGCAGACGCTTGGGATCTGAGGCCTTGGACAAGCTGATCGCACCGATGGTTTCCGGCATCTTTGCCGGCGATCCCGAGACCATGTCGCTGGTCTCCTGTTTTCCGCGTATTGCCGAGCTGGAACGGGAGTACGGCGGACTTGTGCGGGCCATGATCATGCTGGCCAAAAAGAAGAAAAGGGATATTGCCGAGGGCAAGGTCGTTTCCAGCGCTGCCGGGCCTGGTGGTGTGCTGACCTCGTTTCGCGAAGGGATCCAGTACCTGTCGGACGCCCTGGCGGATTCACTGGGGGGCATTGTCAGGCAAGGGGCAGACGTTACAGCGGTGACTAAAGGGCAGAGCAGCGCCTACCGGGTAAAATGTGCTGATAATAGCGAGCTGGAGGCCGACCAGGTAATCGTCGCTGCGCCGGCATTTGCAGCGGCGGGCATGTTGAGTGGGCTGGATGCCGGTATTTCCGGTGTTCTGGAGCAGATCCCCTACGCCTCCATGACGGTGATCTGTTTCGGTTATGAGCGTGAGCGGATCAGCCACCCGCTGGACGGCTTCGGCTACTTGATCCCCAGGAAGGAAGGGCGCAGCACCCTGGGTACCCTGTGGGATTCGAGCATGTTCGAGAATCGCGCGCCGCAGGGCAAGGTGCTGCTGCGCAGCATGATGGGTGGGGCCTGTTTTCCTGAGTATGTCAAGTTGAGCGACGACGAGGTGGTGGCGCGGGTCAGGCAGGATCTGAAAGCGACCATGAATATCGACGCCGAGCCATCCTTTGTCAGGGTATTCCGCCATCCGCAGGCCATTCCGCAGTACACGGTGGGACATGGCAAGCGCCTGGCGGCGCTGGATGAGCTGCTGAAGGCCCACCCCGGGCTGATCCTGACCGGCAATTCCTACCGCGGCATCGGGCTTAACGACTGTGTGGCTGCGGCCCAACGGGCAGCGGGAGAAGCCCTGGCGGCAGTAATTAAGTAGGAGTTATCAAGTGCAACATTAATCCTTGACTAATGTGTAATCCTTGACATAACGTATACGCATTCTATAGGGGAACCTCCCCGGTTGCTAACTGTTTAGATCCCTTCAATGAAGAAAGGAACAGTGCGTATGCCCGACCTTAACGAGTCTCGCGCCTCGCTCCAGGAAACAATGACCTTCCTTGGCGCCATCGCCAGCGGCCTTGAAGAGGCCATCGGCGAATCCGCAAACAGTATTTCCTACCTGGCCGGAAAACGTCTCGGCATGCAGCTTTCCTCCGGCATTGAAAAAACCGGTGACATAGAGCTGGCCCTCATCTCTGTTCGCAAAGTTCTTCTCGACAACGGCTGTCTCTGGCATTTCGAGGCATTCAAAACCCACGATCGCCCCGAGATGGTCCAGCCCAGCGATGACGGGCAGGATATCAACCTTGTCTTCCGCGACTGCATGATCCGCCAATCCCTGTTTACCTTCGGCCATCACCAAAAGGGCTCCCTCTGCAACATGATGTTCGGCTTCTTTTCAGGCGCCCTCCAGAACATCATGGGCCATGACTCGACCCTCGAAATACTCCATGCCGGGGAAAACGCCTGTTACAAGCGACTGATAATCCATAGCGGAGAAAACGGCGCGAGAAAGGCGGTGACTCAGTGAGCTCCGTACCTGTCAATATTGAATGGTTGAGCGACTGCTCCGGCTGCCATATCGCCATCATAGATCTGCACGAAAAACTGCTTGCCGTTCTTGAGTCAGTCAATATTCAGCGCTGTCCGGTTCTGACCGATATCAAGGATTATCCTCATGCGACCCTCGGGCTCATATCCGGTGCGATCCGTTCGGAGCATGACCGCCATGCCGCCATTGAGATGCGCAGGAGCTGCGATATTGTCATTGCCTGGGGGTCTTGCGCAGTATACGGGGGCATTGCCGGCGCCGGTAACGTCCACACCTGCCAGGATCTTTTCGACTCAGTGTACGTCAACAACAAAACCACCATTACTACGGCCTGTCCGCACAGCGACAAGATCTCCAAGCTGGAGCGGAGCGTCACGCCATTGGACAACGCCATCGATGTTGATCTTTATCTCCCCGGCTGTCCTCCCCATCCGGCCTTTGTTTTTGATGCCCTCCTGGCGATTCTGGAAGGTCGTTCCCCTCGTACGGCAACGGGCGAGTCGGTCTGCGCCCGCTGCAAGCGCCGCATGGAAAAAACAGATGTTGACCGGATCAAGAAAAATTCCGAGGGGGTGCCTGACCGTGAGCAATGCCTGTTGAGCCAGGGTTATCTCTGCATGGGATCGGTAACGCTTGACCGCTGCATGGCCCCTTGTCCACAGAACGGTGTGACCTGTACCGGCTGCGCCGGTGCAACCGTTCAGGTCCTGACCGAGCCGAACCGCGATATTCGTACGGAAATTGCCGAACGGATGTCGCGTCTGACCAAAATCCCTAAAGAAGTGATCGTCAGGGAGGTTGAAAAGACCTCCAAGACCCATTATTCCTACACCATGGCAAGCCCGATGATCGGAGAGAAACGGACTTTCCTGATCCAAAAATGGACCGATGAGGAAAGGAATGATTATGAACAAGACCATAACCATTGACCCTGTCACCAGGATCGAGGGGCACGCCAAGGTATTCATAAACCTGACCGACGATGGCCAACTGGAGTCAGCCGGACTGGTGGTTAACGAACTGCGGGGCTTCGAGAAGATCCTGACCGGTATGGATGCCGACCGGATGCCGCTGATTACCGCCCGCATCTGCGGTGTCTGCCCTACGGCCCACCATCTGGCAGCCTCCAACGCCCTGGACAACGCTGCCGGAGTTACAGCACCGCCTGCCGCGGTGCTGTTGCGGGAGCTGATGTACATGGGGCACCTGATCCACTCCCACTGCCTTTCCCTGTTTGTGCTGCAGGGGCCGGATCTGGTGCTGGGACTGGATGCCGATCCCGCTATCCGTAATGTAGTCGGCGTGGTGCAGGCAGTGCCGGAGATCGCTAAAAAAGCGCTTCGCTGCCGTTCCATTGGTCAGAAAATCAATGAAATTGTTGGCGGTCGCGGAACCCACCCGGTCACCTCGGTTGCCGGCGGGATAGCTTTTGTTCTCGATAGTGACAATGAACGCCAGTTACGGGAATTGACTGATGAGGCGTTGACGCTGTCGCTGGAACTCATGCCTGTAGTCAAGCAGCTTCTGATGAAGCAGATCGAAAAACATCCGGCAATGCTCTCTGATTGGGTTGTGCCGGCCTGGAGTGTCGGGACGGTGCAACCTGACGGTACGATAGATATGCTGAATGGTGAAATCAGGGCCGTTGACAAGGAAGGTAACAAGATCCTGCAATTCCCCACCCGTGATTATGATCAGCATTTGTCTGAATCGGTCCTGGACTGGTCATATATGAAACAGGTGGCGGTGCTTCATGAAAACGAGCGTCACGATTACCGTGTAGGACCGCTGGCCCGTTTTAATGCGACGGAGCGCTACGGCACTCCTGAAGCGGATCGCGAAAGGGAAGAATTCATCCGGACCATTGGCCGGCCGTGCCATGCCAATGTCATGCAGTCCTATACCCGTTTGATCGAACTGGTATATTTTGCCGAACGGGCTCGCAAGATCCTTTCCATGCCGGAAATCCACGGAGAAACCCGTGTGCCGGTCAAATTCCCCGGCGGCCGCGGTGTGGGACATGTGGAAGCCGCCCGGGGAACCTTGATTCACGATTACGAAATCGATGAAAACGGGATTGTCAGGGCGGCAAATCTGATTGTGGCGACCCAGCAGAACTATGCCCTGATCAACAAGACCGTCGCCCAAGCTGCCATTTCCCATGTTATCAACCGCCCGGACGACCAGGCGCTGCTCAATGCAGTTGAATTCGGCATTCGCTGTTATGATCCCTGCCTTTCCTGCGCCACCCATGCACTAGGCACCATGCCTATGGAGGTTGCCGTCACCCGCGGCGGCTCGCTTGTGCAGACCATTCGGAGGCTATGCTAATGCAAGAGCTAGAGATTGCGGTTCACGAACAGGCTTGCCGTGGTTGTCAGATGTGCGTTGACGTCTGCCCGACCAAGGTGTTCGAATTCGATGAAGAGAAGCGGTTGTGTGTGGTCAAGCATGCGGAAGATTGTATTGCCTGCCTGAGTTGCGCTTACATCTGCCCATCCGGGGCCATTACCCATGCCAATTACCACGTCGTCAAAAACTTTTACCGCGATCTTGCTTTCTGCAAGAAGATGGAGAAAACCATATGAATGTTCCGGCCGGTATGGAAACGACTCTGGAGGACCACACCACGGCTCTGAATGAAGTATCGTTCCTGATGGATATCTTTGCCTCCACCATTGACAATATTATGGGTGGGGCCACGGCCCCGGTTGGAAGAATTGCCGGCCGTGAAATGGCGCAGAAACTTCCGGTCAATCTCGGCAATCCCTCCATCAAGGAGGCGCTCGGAGTACTTGCGGCCCGCATGAAGGCCGGCTTTGTCTTTTCACTGGAAGGTGCAGGGGATCAAGCGAAACTTGTCTTTGACCGTTGCGCCCTGCGTGAGGTCTGCGCCCTGCGAGGATTGCAGACCGGTACGGCCTTGTGCCGTTTGTTCCACGCGTATTTCGACGGGATTGTTAATGAGCTGATCTGCCGTCCTGTCAAGACAGAAAACATCTCCTGTGACGGCGCCCAATGCCGGATGAACATAAGAACCCAGTAGTGCCTCAAAAAACCGATAAAATACTGATTGTCTGCATCGGCAACGACCTGGTGGCGGACGATGCCGCCGGACATGAGGTCTTTCTGCGTTTGCAGCGCACGTCACTGCCGGGTACGGTCAGGCTGGAATATGCGGCTGTTGGCGGAATTGCTCTTCTGGATCGTTTGACCGGCGAGGAAGGGGTCATGATTGTGGTGGATGCGGTACAGTTCGGCGCCCCAGCCGGAACGATCCACTGCATCCCCTGGGATGAACTGCCGGTCCTGGGGGCGGGTGCCCTGTCCGGTCATGACATCGGCCTGAAGGAAACGATAGAAATCGGCAAACTGTTGTACCCGGAAAAACTGCCCCAACGTATTTTGCTGGTCGGCATAGAGGGGCGCTGTTTCAATCTGACAAGAGACGCCATGACGCCGGAAACCGCAGCTGCCATCGACGATGCGGTACTCCTAATCCAGAAAACTGCTCACGTATCACAGGGAGCCCTGACATGAACGACACATCCTCACCTAGTGTTACTACTACTCCGACGACCGCCTACGAAGAGATTCAGCGCCTGGCCGAAGCGATGATGAACGGTGAACTGGGAACTCGGGGCAATCCGGATGCATTCCAGGGTGCCGATGCCGAGCTGATTGCGTTGGTAAACCAAATGCTGGACCACCTGGTTGCGCCACTGCACCTTGCTGCCGGAGCCATTGCCGAGATTGCCCATGGACGGATCCCACCCTTTGTGATTGACGATTACAAGGGAGAATACAACGACATCAAGCGCAATCTCAATTCGCTGTTGGCCACCCTCTACGGCATGCACCATGAAACCCAGCACCTGATTGGTAACATCCAGGATGGGCGCTTGCGCACCCGCGGCAATGACTGGGATTTTGAAGGTATCTGGCGCGACCTGATCAGCGGTGTGAATGGAACCCTGGATGCGGTTATTGATCCGGTCAGCGAAGCCAGCGCCGTGTTGGGGCGCTTGGCAGGGTACGATCTGAGCGCCCGCATGCTCGGCAAGTACCGCGGTGAGCATGCCGTCATCAAAAAGGCGATGAACACCACGGCCGAATCCCTCCATTCAGCGATCTCCCAGGTAGTGGAAACCGTTGACCTGGTGTCAGATGTGGGCAAGCGTATAACGCAAAGCAGCGAAGTCGTCTCGAACGGTGCGACCGAGCAGGGACATCAGCTCTCGGAAACAGCTGTCAACATGGCGCGCATATCGGAGAGCTCTGCAAAAAGCGCCCAAAACACCGTTGAAGCCCAGTGCAGCGCTCAGTCCGCCACTGATTTGATAGCAAAGGCCAAAGAGAACATGGGACGGATGCTGGAGGCGATGGGTGAGATTCGCGGCTCTGCTGAAAATACGGCCTCCATCATTCAGGAGATTGATACCATAGCGAAGGAAACCGATGCATTATCATCGGGGGCATCCGCCAAGGCTGTCCGGATGCGCACTTCAGCCGGTGGTTTCGGAGTTGTGGCGTCCGAGATCAGAAGACTCTCGCAGCAGTGCAAAGATGTTGTCGGGCGGCTTGAGGAACTCAATGTTCGTATAGCCCCGATCATCGCCACGCTGGAACCGGAGGAAACAGCTCGACTGAAGGACGATTTCCAGTATCTCATCGAGGATCTTGACAATGTGGCGATGATGTCGAACCTTTTAGGCGTGAACGCTGCCATTGAAGCTGCGCATGTTGAAGGGGCAGGAAATGATTTCAAGGTAGTAACCGAGGATATTCACGTCCTGGCCAAACGTTCTACCGATGCCGCCAAACGTATTGAGGTGATGATCCAGTCATCGGTGAAACTGGCCCGCAGCGGGGACACGCTCTCAAAAGAAATCGATGCGAATCTGGCAGGGGCTGTTGACGGCGCACGAACAATCGGCATACTGACGGACAAAATCACTCGTGCCAGTCAGGAACAGGCCAGCGGGTTTGATCAGATCAGCCAGACCGTTGAACAGCTTAATATCGTGACGAACCAGAACGCAGAAAGCGCCTTGGAATCATCGCATGCCGCGCAGAATCTGGCCCAGCAGGTCAACAAGCTCACGGCCACCGTCAATAAATTTCAGCTGGGAGCGGTGTAAGAGCTATTTGGCAGGTGCATTTTCCCCCTTGAGGGTCAGTCCGCAGTGCCGGCAGCTGCGGGCAAAGGAAAGGGTTGAGTTGCGCATGTGGAAATACTTTCCGCACTGGGGGCAGCGGATAACGCCATACAAGGTAATGGTGGCACAAAGAAAAACGAACCATACGCCAAACACGACACCGGTACTGCGGTATGACTGCGTCAGCTCAAGCGTTAACCATGTTGCCGGAAAGTAGACCAGAATAACCATCCACACATACCAGCGCCGCCTGCGAATTAGGCTTAATCCGGCTTGAATGTCAACTTCCTCACTGGCCACAGTCCCCTCCCCGATTATAATTATATTAACCTAGTACCTTGTAACTCCTATTCTTTCGCATCAAACCCCTCTAAATCTCCCTTTAGGCCCCGGAGGGTCCTTATCAGGGGAGACTTCAAGGCTTCCCCCCCTGATAAGGGGGGACTGAGGGGGGTTGGTTTTAAATGTTCTAACTTACTAAAGCAAGCCACGCTCCACGAAACTCAGATACTCCCCATCGCCAACGATAATGTGATCCAGTACTTTAATGCCCATGATCTCGCCTGCTTCCCGCAGTCTGCGCGTGATAGCAATATCCTCGCCGCTGGGAGCGGGGTCGCCGGTGGGGTGGTTGTGGACCAGGATCACGGCGGCCGCTGATTCCTTGACCGCCGGATTGAACACCTCGCGGGGATGGACAATGCTCTGGTTAAGACTGCCTTCAGAGACCTGTACCCGCCGGATGATGCGATTCTTGCCATCCAGGAGCAGTATCAGGAAGTATTCCTTGCGGCTGTCACGGAATTCATGGTGGAAGTAGTCGAATACCTGCTGGGGGGAGGTGAAGCGGTCAAGGTGTTCCAGCTTGCGGGCCTGGAAGCGGGCCGCCAGGGTAAATGCAGCCTTGATGCCGGCTGCCTTGGCCAGTCCCATCCCTTTGATGGCCATTATCTGGGCGATATCGGCATGACCCAGTTCGCGCAGGTTACAACCGAAATTAGTGATAATTTCGCGGCCCAGATCTATGGCACTCTGTTTGGTGGACGGGTCTCCGCTCCTGATGATCAGCGCCAGCAACTCGGCGTCGCTCAGGCTGGCGGCCCCCTGTTTGAGCATCTTTTCCCGCGGCCGCTCGTCCTGCGGCCATTCCCTGATGCTACCGGCCATGCCGTCCCTCCGAAACTGTTCTGCATTTAATAGGAGCTTAGGCTTTCAGCCTGAGTTTCAAGCGGGTGTAGCGCTTGAATTGACTTTAAAATCAAAACCGTATTCGAGCATGAAGCCGCTCGAAACACGGGCAGGATGCCCACGCTCCTGTGATTACCCCTTGAATCCGGACAAAATAACGATAAGCAAGCCCCCGCCAACGATAACGCGATACCAGACAAACGGAGCGAGGCTGCTTTTTTGTACAAAACGAAGCAGGAAGGCTACGCTGATGTAGCCGGTGATGGTCGAGGCGACGATGCCCACCAGCATCGGCCATCCTTCTCCAACCGGTATGCCGTGCTTGAAGATATGCAGGGTTTTTAGCAGTGCGGCTCCGGCTACGATAGGCAGCGAGATCAGGAAGGAGAAACGGGCGGCTGTCTCGCGGGTGAAGCCCAGCATCAATCCGGCAGTGATGGTGATACCCGAGCGGGACACTCCGGGGATCA
>MHXL01000106.1:14560-16120 GCA_001824455.1 Desulfuromonadaceae bacterium GWB2_53_15 | reverse complement strand
CTGGCGGCAGTGCTTCATGTCGATTACAGGATGTTTTTGTAGAATACGGAATATCTTGACCCGATTCAGGAAAACCCAGTGAAACTTCCCCTCATTAATAACCGGCAGATTGTTCCAGTTCGATTAATACCCATAATCACAGCCAACAATCTTGGGCGATAAAGCATTTCTGGAATACTTGCCCACCGATTGAGGGCAAATGGCTTTCCGCTTACTCCAGAGTACGAGCAGGTCGAAATTGTGGTTGATGGCGAGCCAACAATGGTGAGCAGGGCAGCGGGTTGGAAGAAAGCGCATGTTTTGTAGTGAAGAACATCGGAAAGCCGTGTGCGGGAAAACCGCACGCACGGTTTGATGAGGAGGGATGAGGAGGGATGAGGAGGGGGGATAGGGTACTGTTCCCTACTCTACCGCATTTTCCGCGGCATCAGTCGGCGTTTCTGTTAAGCAACACTGGCCGCGTCGTTGAAATCGCCGGTCGGCATCAGCATTCCCGGCGGATCATGGAAATACATCCAGGCTGAATATTGCTCACCACCAACTATCACGGCCGTTTCTCTACGCACATAATATCTTGGGTGGCCCTCCATCTTGTCCAGTTTGTCCAGCGTATCCTCATCTATCGCATACATTTCCCCAACAATAGTATAGCGATTTTCCTTACTGCTTACATAAGGATAACCACTTATCAGGTACAGGGTAAAATTGCTCACCGTGCATCCCATCCCAAAACAATGAGCGTCTTTCAGCAGGTGATGATTCACGTGTCCCTGACGAAGCGTGCCGTAAACAAAAACAAGATGTTGTCGTTCCACAATCGTTACCCCCTGTATGGAGAATCATTGTTGAACAGTTTGCCGCTTCCGTGGTCTCTTCCATACTTGTTACCACAACATTCGGTTTTGACAAGGGAATCACCTGGAACCCACAGTCAAGTGCCTTACGATGCAAACGTTCCAAGTATACCTTCCGTCACGCGGCCCATATTATGGAATAGAACTCTGCTATAATAGTTTTAATTGTATTACAAAAACCGTTACTAATCCCCAAAAAAACGGGAATGAAGCGATCTGACGCTGGTGTGCGGTAGTTTTTCTTTCAAGGTGGAACTACCTATAAATATTAACTGATTTCACAATTTGTTTCCTGACGAGGTCGATATGAAGATCGTGCTGATCATGACTATATTTCTGACAATCGCCTTCGCAACTTTCGCAGGAGAGAGCAAAGAGGCTGCATACATCAGGCAGGGAGCAGAATTTCTGGTGGTAAAGAATTATCAGCTCGCGGTGAAGGCATTCGGCACAGCAGTGCGGCTCAACCCTGCCAACGTCGAAGCCCATAGAGGACTGGGGATGGCTTACCTGAAACTTGGGTCCAATGAGGTGTCGTCCAACCCGGAAATGCTTGACAATGCTGCATCTGCCTTCAAGGAAGCCGTGCGTCTCGCTCCGGGTTCGGCGGAAACTCGCTACCACCTTGGACTGACGTATCTGGCCCTTCACGACAAAAATGGGGCGATGAGAGAATATGAGTCGCTAAAGGAGCTTGACGCAATGG
>MHXL01000106.1:14068-14554 GCA_001824455.1 Desulfuromonadaceae bacterium GWB2_53_15 | reverse complement strand
CGCAGCTCCGCGCACGCATCAGCAGCTACATGCCTCCGATCTCCTATCGGCCGGAGAGGGTCACCAGCCGCGAAGGCGACTATCTTACGCGCGTGACTATCGCAAGAAACCAAGTGTTAGTCCCAGTCACCCTCATCCTTGGCAACAGAACGGTCGAGGTAAGGCTCATGTTGGACACGGGGGCATCGGTAACCGTCATCAGCACGGACGTAGCCGAAAAGCTGGACATCGACTTGAATCGGGCATCCCGCGTGCGCGCAGAGGTGGTCGGAGGGGGAATGGTCACCGGCTGGCACGCGAAGCTCGACCGGATATCCGCTGGCCCACACACCATGACCGGCATTGATGTGGCAATCATTCCTCACGAAGGCAGCGGGTTCCCCAGCGACGGGCTGCTGGGAATGAATTTTCTGCGTAGTTACAAATATCACATAGACTTCAAAAATCAGGCCATCGACTGGACACCATAAATACTTTCTTACGTTG
>MHXL01000106.1:3894-14050 GCA_001824455.1 Desulfuromonadaceae bacterium GWB2_53_15 | reverse complement strand
CTCAACACCGGCAATCTCTGCAACCAGTTAAGTACCTGGCCCTTGCGGAAGGGACCTCCATCTTTGCCACGTCACGGATCACCAGTCACCTGCGCCTGCCGCTCACACGTCTCAAATAATCTGATATAATTTACCCAGGTTTGAGTAATACAGAAATCCGCAAACGCAAAGGAGACCTTATGAGAGCTGCAACACTAGCTTTGAGTGGGGTGACGTGGATCGTTATCGCCATGCTCGTGATGCCTGCCGGGATAATGGCTCAGGATGCAGGGGATTCCGATCAGGATTACAGATTCAGCAAAGAAGAGCTGACACAGATGCTTGCGCCGATAGCTCTCTACCCCGATGCATTGACCGCCCAGATTCTGATGGCGTCCACTTATCCTTTGGAAGTGGTGGAGGCGGATCGCTGGAGGAATAATAACAGACAGCTGAAAGGTAACGACCTGGACAACGCCCTGCAGGAAAAACCTTGGGATCCGAGCGTAAAATCGCTCTGCCATTTCCCGGACATCCTTGCTGCCCTGAGCGACAAGCTCGATCAGACGAGAAAATTGGGGGATGCCTTCCTGAGCCAGGAAGAAGAGGTTATGGCAACCATACAGGACTTGCGCCGCAAGGCCCTGGAGCAGGGAAATCTAAATACGACCGGCGAACAGAAGGTACTCGTTGAGAAGGAAATTATCAGGATTGAACCGGCCGAACCTGAAGTAATACATGTGCCGGTCTACGATCCGGCTTATGTGTATGGACCGTGGTGGTATCCTGCCTATCCGCCCTATTACTGGTACTATCCATACGGGTATGTCAGCGGAGCTTTCATCGGTTTCAGCCCTGGCATTTATTTCGGGTTTAATTGGGTCTGGTTCGATTGGCCGGTTCGTCGAATTCACGTTGATGTCACCAGAACCAGAAATTTCCACCGATACTACGGCAGGCGCGATGGCACCGGGCCTGTCTGGAGACATAACCCTTCACATCGGAAAGGGGTTGCATACCGGGATCTGAGAACGAGTGAACGCTTCGGATCGCGGCCGACACGGGTATCGCCTACCAACCCGGAAAGGCGCGGTTATCCCGGGGGACGCATTGAACGTCAGAATAGTGGGCCGACTCAGGTTTCCCCGCAAAGGGGTGGGGGGCAGATTGTACCGCCTGTTCGCAAGGAGCCTGCCGGCTCGCGAGGGTCCGAGATGCGCAAGGAAGGTGCCCAGACGCCGAGCCTGCGGCTAGATCGTCAAAGGACGTACCGCCCGGAGGTACGGGATACGCCCTTCAAGGGTGTCGGTGAAGGGAGTTTCGAGCGCAAGGCAGGCGAGCGCGGAGGAATAAGCAACCGCGGTATAGAAATGCGGCAGCAGTCAGATGGATTCCGCGGTGGCGAGATGCGGCGCCAGGAGGGCGGCGGCTCGCGAGGCGGCGGTTCGCGCAGGTAACGGAGTTCTGTCTGGTCAATGCTAAATATCAGGGGAGGAACCATGAATATACCAGTTTTGCATTCGATCGTCGGAAGGGGCTGGCTGTTCCTGCTGGCCTGCGCCTTCACCGTGGTCCTGTTCTTATCAGCAACTGCCACGGATTCCCACGCAGCGCGGGTACGACAGAAAAGTTTCCTGTCGCCCGATGAGGCGGTAACGGCTCTTGTTGCTGCAATCAGGGCGGATGACGAAAAAGAAATGCTCGTCATCCTCGGATCCGGCAGCAAGGAATTGATGTCTTCAGGCGACAGGGTGGCTGATCGGGCTGGCCGCGACAAATTCATCAAGTCCTATGAACAGAAGAATTCCCTGAAGGCTAAGGCCGCAGGTACCATGATTCTGCATGTCGGTGCCGATGACTGGCCCATGCCTATCCCGATTGTAAAGAAGGGTGCCGGTTGGGTATTCGATATCTCAAAGGGGAGGAAGGAGGTCCTGAACCGAAGGATCGGCCGCAATGAACTGCAGGTCATCGAGGTGATCGATGCGTATGTCGATGCACAGCACGAATATGCGAGCAAGGATTGCCGCGGTGGCGGCAACGTCGAATTTGCGCAGCGATTCATCAGTTCCCCTGGCAGTAGCGATGGTCTGTACTGGGAAGCTAAAGAGGGTGGGGAGGAGAGTCCTCTCGGACCACTGATTGCACAGGCGGCCCAGGAAGGGTACAACACTGCAGGCAATTTTTCTCCTTTCCACGGGTATCATTTCAAGATACTCAAGGGTCAGGGCAAACACGCCGGTGGCGGTCCCTACAATTATGTGGTCAAGGGGAAGATGATCCTCGGGTTTGCATTGGTAGCGTACCCTGCCGAGTACGGTAATTCCGGGATTATGACCTTTATGGTAAACCAGGAGGGGATCATCTACGAGAAAAATCTCGGCAAAGACACCCGGCGTATTGCTGAGGCCATCCAGGTATTCAATCCCGACCGGGGCTGGAAAAAGGTCAAACGCCAGGGAGAGATGAAAAAACAGGGCCGGCAGATGTGAAGAATCAATAACTCACGAGTGTCCAGCGCAGCAGACCAATCCTTTTCGTTTCGGATCATTTGGCCTGGGCTGGGCGCTATCTCCGTTAGCAGACGATGCGTCTGATGCATAAACCCGCTGGGACCGGCGGATTTATGCATTTTACCCATCCCAAGTTGATATTTCATGGACCGGTGCTGATCAGTTGTTGACATGTTCGGTGCATTCGAAACAATATAATCGTTTTGAACCTTGGAAAGGCAAACAAAAGATGCGCGAAGAGGCTTTTGACATCCCGCTGGATCGGATTGATCCGGATACACTGCGGAAGATGATTGAGGAGTTCGTGACCCGTGAGTGGAGCGAACTGGCCGACTCGGAATATACGCTGGATGAGAAGATTGGCCAGGTAATGCAGCAGTTGAAGGACAATCGGGCCAAGATCGTTTACGACAGTACGTCCGAGACATGGAATATCATTCCCTGCAGATAACAGAAACCGAATACTGGGCGCAGAAAAAGAATTCACCATAGGATCATATGAATAAATCTGATTAGAACTGATCTACCGCCAGCCCTTCTCCCTGAGGGAGAAGGTGGCCGAAGGCCGGATGAGGGGGCAGAAATGCCGAATAAATCAACTCTGCCCCCTCACCCTAGCCCTCTCCCTCAGGGAGAGGGGATTGTTTCGCCGCCATAGCGGGAGATTGATTCTACTCAGCTGAATAAATCAGTTGGAGCAAGGATGACCATGTCTAAATTAACCGTGATAGCAAGGGTCGTGGCCAGGAAGGTTTCTGTTGAAGCCGTGAAAGCCGAACTGATCAAGCTGATTGCACCGACCAGAAAAGAGGACGGCTGCATCGAGTACAACCTGCACCAGGACAACGAAGATCCTTCAGTGTTTGTCTTCTACGAAACCTGGGAGAATGCCGGCTGCCTGGAACAGCATACGAACTCTGACCATTTCAAACGCTATGTAAATGCAGTAGAAGGTTTGATTGAAGAGAAAGTCGTTAATAAAATGACCCGAATCGAATAAGAGGCAACCTCCGGTCTCTGCTGATAGTCTTGACCTGCCAGCTTACTTCCTGATTACACGACTGACGGCGGCAAAGTCTGAGTCTCCAAGGCCTTCCGACAGTGCGGACTTGAACAGTTCGTTCACCGTTGCCGTGGCAAAAAGTGGCTGGCCGACCTCTTCCGCCAGCCGCAGAGCCAGGCGCAGGTCTTTCTGCATATGTTTGAGCGGGAAGGCGGTTGGAAAATCCTTGTTGGCGGCAATCTGCGGCCCTTTCAAGCGAAACATCGGGTTGGAAATGGCCCCGGAATCCAGAACCTCCAGGAACTGAGCCGTATCCAGCCCGCTCCCGGTTGCCAATGACAAGCCTTCGCACAGTGCCGTCAGCATACCACCCATCACCAGGTTGTTGGCCAGCTTCATGCGGGCTGCATTCCCCACCTCGCCCAGAAACAGGATCTTCTTGCCCATCTTTTCCAGAGCGGGGAGCGATGTGTCGTACAACGCCCTGTCTCCGGCCGCCATGATGGTCAGGGTGGCATCCTCGGCCGGTTTGCGGCTGCCAGCGACCGGCGCTTCCAGAAACAGCGCCCCCTTATCATGGGCCAGCTGTGCGGATTCCAGCGAGGTTTCAGCATCCACCGTGGACATGTCCACATACCCACTGCCCGGCTTCAGGCCGGCAAGTATGCCTTCCGCTCCGTCCCGGACCGACTGGACGGCAAGCGGGTTTGCCATCATTGCCAACACGACATCGGAACAATCTGCCACCGCGCGGGGTGAAGCTGCCGACGCAGCACCCAGCTCAAGCAGAGCTGCACACTTGTCCGGCGAACGGTTCCAGATCGTCAACTTGAAACCGGCCTTGATCAGATTTGCCGCCATGGCGCTGCCCATGATGCCCAGTCCCACAAAACCTATCTTCATCTGTCGCCTCCGTTATAAATGCTGTCTGTTGAGAATTGTTGCGCTGCAATGATGAATCGTTCGAAATCGGTTTTAAGTTCTCCATAATGCCGGGTCAATTCAGTTCCGCCCTCTGCCAGAGGGTTGGCTCTCCTTATTCTGCGGGACATTCGCTTCAGTGCGGCCTCAGTGCCGGCAATGCTTTTGTAGGATGGCAACAGCTCGTTGAATATGATCGGGACGAATTCCTGAAGCTTTGGCGGCATGATTGCCAGATGTGTTTCAATGATGCCCCGTGTCCAGTCAATGTAATCCGGAAACGGAATATCTGACCAGGAATCCCATTCTTTTGCCAGGAAGTGATCGTAGAACAGGTCCACGAGAATTCCCCGATAAAGTCCAAAGACAGGAGACAGCCGCAATCTGCTGGTTTGAAAATCTGCATCTCGCTGAGCGAATGAATCAATCTTTCTGTGCAGCATCAGCCCTTGGCGGATAGGTGGGGGGTAGGCGTCTCCCAGAGGGCCTTTGACAAAATCGCCCATGAAGTTGCCGACCAAAAGTTCGGGGTTGTCACCGGAGAGATACATATGGAATAGAATGTTCAATCTGCAACCCTTACTTCAAAAGCTCTGCTTTGATAACGTCATCTATGAAACTCTCTTCGATCGCTTCCTTGGCCCAGGTTTCCTTGCATTGCGCCAATACCTTTGCTGCGCCCTCTGCAACGGCAGGGACATCGCTCCAGAGGGCATTGCGGATCGAGCGCAGTTCCTTTGAATCGGCTTTCCTGCCGTCGGCCCAATCCCGGCACTGCCGGCACAAAAGTGCCAGCGTCTCCATGGCGGGCGGCAGATCCGGATGATAATCCCAGACCCGCAGATCATCCTTGCTTTCGCACCACTCGCACTTGAATCCGGCCCGTTTGCCGATAGTTTTGCCGAAGTTGCTGACCTCTTCCAGCCGTTCTTTATTGGCCTGATAACCTTTTACCATGAGTGCCTCAATTATTCCTGATATTAACTGTTGATGGTTTCGTGGGCTTTTCTGCCATGCACGCGCTCATATGCCCGGCAAAATGGACAGATGCTTCCTTCCACGTTCTTTACGATGGTATAGGCCAGCCCGTTCTGGCTGTGACGTGCGTGGCGGCAGACCGGACACAGTTCGCAGATGCGGGCCAGCCTCCGCTCGAATGGGGTTATTGCCATGAATCCGCTCCTTCTGGTCAATAGTACTCTTCGGCATACTCCGGCGCCTTGTCCAGGAAGCCCGGAAACTGAGCAGCCCGTTCCATGGCCGCATCCACATCCCTGATCAGCCGTTCGCGATCCTTGGGGTAGCTGCCGGCCAGATTAAGGAAATTGGAGACATGGTTGGAGCGCAGGATCGTAAATTTGGGATTCATGTGCGTGAGAAGTTCGCGCGCCTCAAGCATCAGTTCTCGCCGGGTGCACTGGTCAAGCGTGCGGATGAATTCATCGTTGTGCCGGTGGAACAGGGTCAGCAGCGAGAAATACTCCGGATTGACCCGGTTGACCCACTCAGCGCATTCACGGGCATGCAACAGGCTGCGCCTGCGGCCGGCAAGCCCCAGGATTGCGGTTACCGACAGCTTCATCCCGGCCTCCCGCGCTTTGATGGCCTGCCGTGCCATTTCATCGGATGTGAACCCCTTGTTGATGCGGCTGAGGGTTTGGTCGTTCCCCGATTCCAGGCCAAAGTAGAGCATTCGCAGTTTTTTTCCACGCAGTAGCGCCAGTTGTTGCGGGCTTTTTCCCGCCAGGCTGGCAGGGGAGGCGTAAGATCCAATCCGGGCAAGCTGCGGAAAAGAGGCAGACAAGGCATCCAGTATCTCCACAAGCCCCTCGAAGGGGTAGGCCAGGGCGTCTCCGTCAGCCAGAAAGACACGGTCGATCCTTGGTTTGTAGCTCTCCGGGATGCCGGTTATTTCTTCGATGATCTCCGGCACCGGTCTAACCCGAAAGCGTTTTCCCTTGTACATGCCGCAGAAGGTGCAGCTGTTCTGGGAACAGCCCACCGTAATCTGGAAGATCAGGCTTCTTGCCTCGCTGGGAGGTCGGAACAGCGGTTCAACGTAGCGAGGCATCACGTGTGGACTCCAGCAAATGATTTTCGAATCTCTTCCATCCGGCTGCGATTCTTGCCCAGGTCCCAATATCCGAGGCGGGCGGCTGAACGAATATGGATCAGGCCGTTGGCGGAGTCCATTAAAAACAGGCCATCATCAACGAAACCGAGGGATGTTCTGAACTCGACCCGGATAATTGTATCGTCCGACGATATCAGTTTTGTATCCCTGCGTTGAGTGAGTAGTTTGCGGAGTTTCTGGAACGCAAACCTGGCATCCTCCGTAACCTTGAACGGTAAAATGTGATGGCTGTCCGTGGCCTGGCTGGAGACACAGTTGGGTCTTGCCGGGCAGGACGGAAGAGCTGGTACAGCCTCGGCTGCCGCGTTTGAGCTCATGAATATCACCAATGTTGCCAAGCATAACTTCGTTAACGCACTTATCCTGTTTGTCAGGACCGGAATAAAGATCATGGTGACACCGTGTGCAGCAGTGGAACAAGCGCGGGGGGCAGTTCATTCATCCTCTCGCTGCCGAGTTCCTGCAAACCTTCGCGCATCCGGTTTGCGTCGGCTATTAGTTGCACCACGTCCACCCACTGACATGCCTCCGATACATGGCTCAGGAGCATTACTCCGCCATTGAGAAGGCTGATTGCGCCGCCGTAGTTGCCGTTGCGCCAGTGGTGCAGTGCCACTGCAATCTGGAGGGTTCCCTGGTAGAAATCCCGCACCTCTCCCTCTTCTCCAATCCATAGATCTTCCAGTGTTTCATGGCACTCGAACCATTGACGGGAATTGAATTGCCGAATGGCCAGGAGCAGTTGGCCTGGCGGTGATTCTTCACAATGTCGCATATTGATCCGATATGATAACAGGTTGGGTCAGATGGCTCCGGAATAAATGATGTGGGGTTTACTGACCATGCGGTGATAACGTCAAATGTTCGAAAATCCGGCTTGCAAACATCGATTCCACTACAATAACTGCACCTCGCTCACCCTGACGATCAAGACCTCCTGCTGAAAACGTAGCGCCAGTTCCGCCCGGTAGTCATGCCACCAGGATCGGTCGAGCACTTCGGTCATCACTTCGTAGATGACAATATCGTCATAAACCGTTGCGCTGCCGGATTCCTTCCACAACCCCTCGGCCGGAGAGCGTACATAAGTTGTCAGGCCGCCAAAGGCATCTGTCAACTCATCCCGTACCCGGATGTATTCACTTTGTGAAAACTGGCGGCCATCATTTGCGTAAAGCGGCAACAATATCTGGATGAGGTACATGACGTCCTGCCGATCAATTTCAGGGGTAAAGTGCTTAAGCTCTCAAGAATATATCAGAATGTTACCATGTTTCATAATATTGACCACTTGGAAACTTTTGTACTGCAGCTGTTCAATCTCGATAAGCAGGGTATGCGTTGGCAAGGATGCATATTCAATCAACGGGCCATCCAGTATATTATTGACAATTATAAAAACTTGTTCATTTAATTATTTGTTTTAGAATTTAGCTTCAGGGTGCGACATAGGGAGGAGACCATTTCATGCGGCACGACACAGTTCACAATCCGAACCACCGGATTGGGCAGCTCTTGATTGAATCCGGCATTATTTCCCAGGAACAGCTCAACATCGCCCTGAAGCACCAGAGCCATTGCGAAGAGAGGATCGGCTCCGTGCTGCTGCGGTTGGGATATCTGAATACCGAAACACTGCTGGAGTTCCTCCGCAAGCACTTTGGCACACCTTCGCTCGATCTCTACAGTATCCACATTGCCCCCTCCGTATTGAACGCCCTCACCTTGGAGCAGATGAAATCGCTGCAGGCGCTGCCGATCATCCCGTCAACCAAAGGCCTTTTCGTTGCCATGGCGGATCCGAACAATATCAAGGCAGTCAATGAGCTGGAATTCATTCTTGGCAGGAAGGTCGAGCCGGTCGCTGTGCCGCATATCCAGATGGAGGCTGTATTTCGTTATATTGAAAACAGAGGGGGGCTCATCACAACAACACTCTCGGGTGAAGATGTAGAAAAAGAACAGCCCGAAGGAGTCATGCCGGACAACCTTGAACTGAAGAAACTGATAGCGCAGCTGATGGAGAAAAATGCTTCCGATCTGTTGATCTCGGCCGGTGTTCCGCCTTGTCTGAAGCTCAACAACGAGATTATTCGTTTGCCGGGCCTCGATCTGATTCCAGCCGAGGTGGAGCAAATCGCCAAAGAGCTGATGACCGAACAGCAATTTCAAGAGTTTCTGGAAAAAGGCGAGCTGGATTTTGGTCTTTCCAGTCCCACTGCCGGACGTTTCCGGGTCAATGCCTACCGCCAGCGCGGTTCGATATCGCTGGCAATCCGCAACATCGTTGAAGATATCCCGACACTTGCCTCCTGCGGGTTGCCGGACTGGCTGGAGGAATTCATCACGAGGCCCCAGGGGCTGATCCTGATCACAGGCCCGACCGGCCACGGGAAAAGCACATCCCTGGCGGCGCTGATCAATCTGATCAATACAAAGCGCAAGTGCAACATCATCACAATTGAGGATCCGATTGAATTCCTGCACAAGCATAAGATGAGCAATATAAATCAACGGGAGGTAGGCAGGGATACGCCGTCATTCCATGAGGGGCTGAGTCATATCTTTCGTCAGGCACCGGATGTAATCATGATCGGCGAAATGCGCGATCCGGAAAGCTTTGAAATTGCGATTCGGGCTGCGGAGACAGGGCACCTGGTTGTCAGCACAATGCACGCCAATTCGAGTACTACAGCCATAGAGCGGATTATCGAGATTTTCCCGCCTGAAAAACAGCAGCAGATAAGGATTCAGCTTGCGGAGGTTTTTCTGGTGGTAATTAATCAGCGGCTGATTGCAAGAATGAAGGGCGCCGGGAGGGCCTTGGCATATGAAAAGCTGATCAACACACCCCGCATCAGGAATATGATTCGCGAGGGAAAGACTTACAATATCAGAGCCATCTTTAAACACTCGGCCACGGAGTATCAACCGATGGAAGTTTCGCTGAACAATCTGGTCAGAAGAGGCGAGATTACGCTTGAAGAAGGGATCAAATACAGTGAGAATCCTATCGCCTTCAAGGAAATGTCGGGCAAAAGCCCATGATTGCAGCCTCCTGTATATCAAATTTACCAGTTGTCATCTGAAAAACAATTCCGACAGTTTATCAACTTTGCATTCCAGGCGTAACAAGGTGTATTGTCTTGTAAGCGCAATAGATGTGTAATTATGAGCTGCATGCTGGAGCTTTGGTTATGGGGTTGCCATCGATAACAATGACCGCAACGCAGTGATTGCCGGCATGCATGAAAGGGAATCTGTAAATGGGTGTGGAAATCTATGTTGGACACATCTCCGGTACGGTTACGGAGGATGAAGTGCGGCGCCTGTTCTCGGTGGTGGGGACCGTTGCGTCCGTCCACCTGGTAATCGATCCCGGCAGCGGTGAATTCCGTGGGTGTGGGTACGTCAGAATGTCGACCGAAGAAGAGGCCCGGGAGGCGGTCGGTCTCCTGGATGGGGCTATGCTCGGCGACCGCCTGATTGTTGTAAAAGCAGGCCAACCCAAAAATGGCAAGAAGGCAGGTTCATTTGGAGGCAAAAGTAACGGACGGGGCGGAGCTCCGCGTGCTGACGCAGCCGGAGCGGGCCGCTCCGGTGCGC
>MHXL01000106.1:0-3817 GCA_001824455.1 Desulfuromonadaceae bacterium GWB2_53_15 | reverse complement strand
CTACCGCAGTTCCTCGGGAGAGTGCGGCCGCTACGAAGACTTTTTTCGCTGCCTGGCCGGGATCGTCAGCGAAGCAGTCCGCGAACAGGTCGATTTTGTCCTGATCGCCGGCGATCTGTTCCATACCGGCCAGATCCTGCCCCGCACCTTCGCCCGCACAATTGAAACCCTGCAACCCTTGAAGGACGCTGCCATCCCCTGCATTGCCGTGGAAGGCAACCACGACTGGATCCACCGCCGTGACAACATCTCCTGGATGGAGGCGCTGTCGCAGATGGGCTATATCCATCTGCTGCGCCCCGCCCGCACGGAGAATGGCGGTTATCAATTCGACCGTTTCGATCCGGAAAGCGGCGCGGGCGGCTATATCACCATCAAGGGAATTAATATCTATGGCCTCGGTTACATCGGCACCCAGGCCGGCAATCATGTGAGCCGCATCTGCGAGGCGGTTGCCACGGAGCACAACTTGCTGCTGTTCCATGTCGGGCTTTGGACCTACTCGCCGGTGGAGATCGGCAATATGCAGCCGGCCGAGGCTTTGCCGCTGGCAGAGCGCTTCGACTACGTGGCCCTTGGTCACGGTCACAAGCCGTATATCGTTTCAACCCCGGAAGGCCGGGCCTACGCCTTTAATCCCGGAGCCCCGGAGCGGGTGAATTTCGGCGAAGAAAAATACGATAAAGGCTACTGCCTCGTCAGCGTGGTGGATGGCTGTTACCGCCATGAATTCCGTCCCAGTTCCCCACGACCCATGCTTGTGACGACTATCAACCTGGATGGGGCCGGGAACGCCGAGCAAGCCCTGGAAAGCTTCTGCTCCCAGATTACCGCCGCACTGCCCGTCTCCAGCGACGAACGCCGCCCGCTGCTGGAGGTCAGGCTGGTCGGCCGGGTGGCCTTCCATCCCTTTGAACTTGGGCGTGAGCGTTTGCGCCTGGCTCTGGAGGAACTCTGCCAACCGCTGCATGTGGAGATCAAGAACCACCTTTCGCTGGTAACCCGCAACGGGGCAGGGGAGACGATCAAGAAGGGCCTGGCCGAGATCGAGCGGGATGTGCTGGGAGAGCTGATCTCAGCCAACAGTCATTACAAAGGGCGGGAGCAGGAATTGGTCAGTCTGGCCCTGGCCATTCGAGATCAGGTTCTGAAGGGGGATGCGGAAGGGGATGAATTGCTGAGTCTCCTTTCCCGCGAACCATAGCCATGCAGATACTCTCAATACATCTGAAAAACATCAAATCCCACCGTGACACGGAACTTACTTTCTCTTCCGGGATCAATGTCCTGTCCGGTCCTAACGGTGCCGGAAAGAGTACGATCTTCGAGGCTATCGGTTATGCCCTGTTCGGGGTGGATGCCCGCGATTTCGTTTCCAACGTGGATCGCTTCATCTCTATCGGCGAAAAAAAGGGCGAGATCAGTGTGGTCTTTCGTATCGACGATGGTGACATCTGGCGCGTGAGCCGCACCGTCGGGGCCGGGGCGAAATGGCTGCTTGCCCGTGAGGTGGGCGGCATATTCGAGGTGGAGGATCACGCCCGCATCGAGGAAACCGAGGCCCGCATCGCCGCTTTGCTCGGGCTGGACAACGGCCGCCCTCTGGCGGAACAGTTCAAGCTGGTGATTGGTCCGTTCCAGAACGATTTCCTTGGCCCGTTTGTCATCAAACAGCCCACCAAGCGTCAGGAGGCCTTTGACGAGATCCTCGGTATCGATGCCTGGCGCAAGACCTACAAGGGAACCAGCGGCCTGCTCTCGGCTGTGCAGGAGCGGATGAAGGTGCTGGCGGCCGAGGTGGCCGGAAAGCAGGAACAGCTTGTGCTCCTGCCCGAAAAGGAAGTCGAACTCTCTGCGATAAAAAACGATGTCGATATCAAGCAGCGGGGGATAAGGGAGCATGTGGCTGCCCTCATATCTCTGGAGACGCGGCTCGTCGATTTGGACAGCCGGGAGAAGGTCATTGCCGCCCTCGGAGGTGAGGTCATGCTCCTTGAAAGCCGCATCAAGGATGGTGACGCTAAAATTGCCGAGCAGAAGATCAGGGTGGAGGAGGCCCGCACGGCCCACACGCTTATGGAAGAATCCAGGACCGGCAAGGATGCCTTCGAAAAGGCCGAGGCCTGCCTGGCAGGGCTGCGTCAGCAGGAACAGCAGCGGCGGGCCATCGAGCAGGAGATCGTCGGGCTGGAGAAAGAATCCCTCCGTCTGACCCAGACGCTTGAACATGAGCGGGCTGAAATCGTAAAGAACAATAAACAGCTGGCCGAGGACAAGCAGAAGCTTGAAACAGCGCGCATGGATCTGTTGGCTGGTCCGCAGCTTGCCGAGCGGGCTGCCCGATTGCCGCAATTGCGTAAAGACACGGAGATGCAGCAAGGGCAGAGATCCCTTCTGGCGGGACGTCGTGAAAGCCTGTTGGAAGGGAAGGACAAGCTGGCAGAAGGGATCTGCCCAATCTTTAAGGAACAGTGTCGCAACATCGCTGACAGCCCACCCCGGGACGTATTCAGCAACCGGATTGATGGCCTGGATCGGCAGATGTCGGAGTTGGACAGCCGCATTGATACTCTTTCCCGGCAGGTCACGGAGGCGGAATCGGCCGAGAAGGATTTGCACGCCCGCAAAGTCCGGCTACAGGAACTGGACAAACAGGCCTCTGCCCTTGAAGGGCGCTGCACCAAAAATCTGGAACGGGCTGCCGGGCTGGAAAAGCTGACAGTCCAACAGGCCGAGGCTGCCCGCACGGTAGAGATGCGCAAGGTCGATTTGCAGGTCTTTAAAAACCTGGACAAGGAGATCGCGCAGGCCGGGCAGGAACGTTCACGGCATCAGGCCACCAGGGACGTCTTCACCGCCAACCAGAACGCCGCGCTTGACCTTGCCAATCGCAACCAGCATCTGGAAATGATGCAGCGGCTGCTGGAAGAGCTGACTGGTCAGTGCAAGGTCAAACAGGCCGATCTGACCGGAATAAAGGGTTCCTACCAAGCCGAACAACACCATTTGGCCCGCCAGGAAAAGGAACGGCTCTTGTCCGGGTTGGCAACCATTCGCCAGCAGGTCCTTGACCTGGAGAAGAACATCGTGCGGCTGGAAGCAGAGCTAGCCAAGCTCAACAGGATAAAAGCTGAGGTTGAGGCCAAACAGGCCGAGACCAGGGACTACGAAGAAAAGGAAAAACTGGTCAAGTTCCTGCGCAACCAGATATTCAAGAATGTATCCACCCAGCTCTCGGAGCGCTTCCGGGAGGAGATCAGCACCCGCGCCGATATTATCTACCGTACGATTGCCGATTCGGATGAGGAACTATACTGGGGGGATAACTACCGGATTGTTCTCAAGGATATGCAGGGTGGGATTGTGCGGGAGCGGAGCGACGACCAGCTTTCCGGCGGCCAGATGATGAGCGCTGTGGTTGCGTTGCGCCTGGCATTGCTTCAGACCATCGGCGCGCGCGTGGCCTTCTTCGATGAGCCGACCTCCAACCTGGATGCTACACGCCGGGAGAATCTGGCTTATGCCTTCCGCGCCATCGACGTGGGACGCGAAGAGGTGGCTGAGCACTGGTATGATCAACTCTTCCTGGTCAGCCATGATGTGGCCTTTACCGAGATTACGGATAAGGTTATTGATTTGTAGTAATTGAATTACAGGTGTGTTTTGTGTATTGGAAAGCCCCGCCTCCCAAATGGGAAACGGGGCTTTGTTTTTAAAACTATTTGAAAATGCTATTTTTTTACTTTTTTGACTGCTGGTTTTGCCACTGTTTTCGGGGCCGGTTTTCCGGCAGCCTTCATGGCTTCCAGCATGGCCT
>MHXL01000105.1:8873-18876 GCA_001824455.1 Desulfuromonadaceae bacterium GWB2_53_15 | reverse complement strand
CGAATCGGCCAGACGCCGCTGAACCCCCTCCTTGACCACGATCCGGTCCACCACGATGTCGATATCGTGTTTCTTTTTCTTGTCCAGTTCGATCTCTTCGCCCAGATCATGGGGTTTGCCGTCGATCACAACCCGGGTGAAGCCCTCCTTGCGCAGCTGATTGAGCTCTTTTTTGTACTCTCCCTTGCGGCCGCGAATCATCGGCGCCAGCAGGGTCAGCTTTGTGCCGGCCGGCCGGGCCAGAAGCTGGTCCACCATCTGGGAAACTGTCTGGGAGGTGATCTCCTTATTGCAGGAGGTACAGTGGGGATGGCCGATGCGGGCGAACAGCAGGCGCAGGTAGTCGTAAATCTCGGTGACGGTGCCGACGGTGGAGCGGGGGTTTTTGCTGGTGGTCTTTTGCTCGATGGAGATGGCCGGGGAGAGCCCCTCGATGGACTCCACGTCCGGCTTTTCCATCTGCTCCAGGAACTGGCGGGCGTAGGCCGAGAGCGACTCCACATAGCGGCGCTGTCCCTCGGCGTAGATGGTGTCGAAGGCCAGGGTCGATTTGCCTGAGCCGGAGATGCCGGTGATGACCACCAAACGGTCACGGGGGATCTCTACGTCGATGCACTTGAGGTTGTGCTCGCAAGCGCCTTTTATGATGATTTTGTCATGAGCCATCCGACAATAATGCCATGAAGGGGCGCTGATTGCAACAAAGGCCTTGAAATCCGCATGTTGCTGACAATTCAGGAGCTTGGGCTTCCAGCCTGAGTATCAAGAGGATGTATTGTTTGAATTGGCTTTGAAACCCAAAATCTTTATTCGAGCATTAACCTGCTCGAAACGCAGGCAGGATGCCCACACCCCAATATAATGCAGAATTGTTAAAAATATGCTTGACTAAAATATGCGCGTTATATAAAAGCATTATATAAACACCATATAAAACAACCGAGGTTGTATATGTCCCCGAGAAACATGCAGTTTGGTCGTGAAGAAATCATCGAGGCCGCTTTTGAATTGGTCAGGAAAAATGGCTGGGAAGGGTTTTCGGTACAGGCGGTCGGCAAGGCGATAAACTCGTCCACCATGCCGATTTATTCACAGTTTGCCAATGTCCGGGAACTGGAGGATGCCGTCTGCCTGAAGGCCATGGAACTGCTCAAGGAACGGATGCTGATTGAGCGGACCGGAGACCGATGGATCGACCAGGGGATCAGTTATGTCAGGTTTGCCGAGGAGGAGAGGTTTCTGTTTCGTTGTCTCTGGGATGGCAGGAATATCGAATTGTGCAAGAAGATGGGACAGGCGCTGAACGAGTTCATCGCCGGGACACTGGCTGATTATCCGCTCTTCACCGGGCTGGACGAATTGGAACTGAAGATGATCCGGCTCACCAGGATGATGTTCGCCCAGAAACTGGCGTATTGGTTGAACACGAACAGCAACTACCTGAAGGAAAAAGGAATTCCGGATACCGATGATTACATCCGCAGGACAAGCAAGGCGATCTATGACGGGTTCAGGTTGCAGTTCGAGGCACGAGTCTAGTCTTTATTGTGAAGGATTTTCTGACTGGGGAGGGATGACATGAACAAGGAATGGCGTAGCAGAGTGAGAGGTATTCTGGCTGTTTGTGGTTTTTGTACTATGGCGCTGCTGATGTATTCAGGTCTGGGAGAGTGCGCGCCTGCAGCCAAGCCCAAGCCCGGCGGCAACCTGACGGTCGGGATGGAACTGGAGTTTCGCGGCTTTGATCCATTGAAGGCGCAATATACCGGGATTGCGGACCGCACGGTGCTCATGGCGGTTGAGGAGAGGCTGTTCGACACGGATACAAAGGGGAACCTGGTGCCGGAACTGGCCCTGTCCGCCAAACCTTCCAAGAACGGCAAGAATTGGACGATCGCGCTGCGCAAGGGGGTGAAATTTCACGACGGCACGCCGTTCAATGCCGATGCGGTGGTTGGGCACTGGCAGCGGCTCCTCGATCCGAATAACAAATTCTTCGCCCTTTCGACTTTGGAACCGATCGAATCGGTGCAGAAAGTGGACGATTTCACGGTTCGCTTCAATCTGAAACACCCCTGGGCTGTGTTCAAAAATGTCCTGTCCGCACCCCAGTCGTTTACGGCGTTCATCCCCTCCCCCAAGGCGGTGAAAGACGATACCCACAACCGGGCGCCGGTGGGGACCGGACCTTACATGTTCAAGGAGTGGCTCCCCAACGACCGCCTGACCGTGGTCAGAAACCCCGATTACTGGCGCAAGGGGAAAGGGTATCTGGACAGCGTGGTCTTTCGTCCCATGCCGGACATGCAGTCCCGGTTCGCCAGCCTACAGTCCGGGGAGATCGACGCGATCCAGACCGACCGGGGCGCCAGCATCATCCAGGCGCGGGACGACCGCTCCCTCCGGGTTTACTCCAGCTACGGCGCCGGGCCGTACAATTTCCTCTTCAACGTATCCAAGCCGCCGCTGAGCGATGCCCGCGTACGGCAGGCCCTGGCCCATGCCTGGAACCAGGAGTTGCTGATCAAGGCGGACTACAAAGGCACCTTGCCGTTTGCAAAGGATCCGTACGGCGGGATGATCGGCTGTAGCGACTCGGCCTACCGTGAATATGATCCGGCCAAGGCGCGCAAGCTGTTGGCGGAATATGGCAAGCCGGTTATCCTGGAGATGAATCACACCAATACCCCGCGCGGCAAGGAGGCGGGCGAGATCATGCAGCGCCTGTTCAAGGAGGTCGGCGTTACGCTCACGCTCAATACGGTGACCGAAGCGCAGTTGGGAAAGCGGGGAATCACGGGCGATTACCAGATCACCGGCTGGAAGCTGAGGGATTATGACGATATGGGCGGAATTTTGAGGAGCAATCTCTTATCCACCAGCAAGCTGAACTTCAGCAAGTACCAGAACCACAGGATGGATGAACTGCTGACGATTCAGCAGATGAGCACCGACAGGAAGGTGCGGGAGAAGGCGCTCTGCGGCGTGGCCAGTCTGATCAACGAGGATGCGGTTTTCCTCTATGGCGGCGGCCGGCGCTTTCACGTCATCGCCAAGGCGGGGGTCAAGGGTATCGACAACGTGCGGCATGGCGTTATCCGGGTCAGTGATGCCTGGCTGGAAAAGGTAAAGTGAAACTCCCTCCCCTCTCCCCAGCCCTCTCCCACGAGGGGAGAGGGGGCTTTAGTGGCGCCATCTGAAAACTCCCCTCCCTTTATGGGAGGGGCTGGGGGAGGGTGATTTGGAAATCATCGAAGAAATGCAATCCTACTATGGAAAAAGGGCTCCAGTTTATGACCGTTCCATGGGATATGATGATCATGACACGGTAGCAATGCTTGCCCCGGCAACGAATCGCTCAGCGGCATGTACGACAACGAAGGAAATCACCTGCAGACGCGGAAGCTTCCCGATGGTTCAAGCAGTCGCGTGATCAAGCATTTTCTGTCTGATCAGGAGCTGATGGATCTCTTTTGCCAGTACTCCGGTCATGTTGAGATCATCAGATATCCGCACTGCCGCAGGATTGTCGTCAGTTATGTTGTCGGATGAGGCAAACTAATCGGTCGATCTATTTTTACGATTATGACAACCATCTTTTTGAACTGCATACCGGGACGCTTCGAGAAAGAATTGCGAGTTACAACGGAAACTTTGAACGGGATGAACCTGAATGCGATTTATCTGGAGTAAAATAACCCATCTGCTGCTGGTCGTGCTGGCGGTCACCATGCTGACCTTTGTCATGACCGACCGGCTTCCCGCTGATATCGCCGCCGAGATTGCCGGGCACGGCGCGAGTGCCGCGGAACTGGCGGAGGTGCGGGAACGTCTTGGCCTGAACCGGCCGGTGCTGCTGCGCTATGCAACATGGATAGGGGGCGTTTGCCGGGGAGAGTTCGGAAAATCGCTGATCACGGAGCAGCCGGTCTCGACTGCACTGCGCAGCCATCTGCCGGTTACGCTGGAACTGCTGGCACTCTCCCAACTCTTTGCCCTGCTGCTGGCGCTCCCCGCCGGGATCATCAGCGCCTGGCGTTCCGGCTCGCCTCTTGACCGGGTGACCGGCACGTTTGCCTTCGGCTGCGCGTCGCTCCCCAATTACGCACTGGCGATGGGACTGGTCTTTCTCTTTGCCCTGAAACTCAAACTGCTTCCCGCCACCGGCTATACGCCACTAAATGCGGGAATCGGGGCGAACCTGAAGGGATTCCTGCTCCCGGCGCTCTCGATTGCCCTGGTGGAATGGGTGACGTTGATGCGGGTGCTGCGGAGCGATCTGATCGCCACCCTCAAGGAGGATTTCATCCTGCTCGCCCGGTGCAAGGGGTTGCCCACCTGGCGTATCCTGCTTGTACATGCCTTGCGGCCATCATGTATTACCTTCATCACCGTGCTCGGCATGCAGACCGCCAGCCTGATCGGCGGGGCGGTTATAATCGAAACCGTCTTTGCGCTCCCCGGTATCGGCAGGCTCCTGGTGACCGCCATATTTGCCCAGGACTTTCCGGTGATCCAGGGGGGTGTGCTGCTGATCACGGTTTCCTACGTCTGTATCAATTTCCTGGTGGATCTCTGCTACGCGGCTCTTGATCCACGGGTGCGGACGGGGGTGACTGATGGGTAAGTCAAAGGCAAATCCCCCTAAATCCCCCTTTCAAAAAGGGGGACTTCAATTAGCTCCCCCCTTTACAAAAGGGGGGCTGGGGGGGATTTCCTTCTATGCCGCCATCACCTGGCTCATCCTGGTTTTATTCTGCGCCGCCAGCGTCGGCCTCTGGCCGTTTCCTTTCACCGTGGACCAGATCGATGCGGAGCATTTCGCCGCCCTGCCGGGTGGGGCGCACCTGCTCGGCACCGACGCCACCGGCCGCGATATCGTTGCACGGCTCCTCTTCGGCGCGCGGGTCTCGCTGACGGTCGGCATCTGTGCGCCGCTCTTTGGCCTGGGAGTCGGCCTGCTCCTCGGGATGCCGTCCGGCCTGTACCGGGGCTGGACCGAGCGCACAATCATGACCCTTGCCGATGTCATCCTTGCCTTCCCGGGGCTGGTCTTTCTGCTGGTGTTTACCTCTGTTCTAGGCCCGAGTCTGACCACCATCACCCTGGGACTCGGTCTCCTGATCTCCCCCCGTTTCGTCCGTGTGGCCAGGGCCAACACCATCAGGTTCAGCGAACGGGAATTCATTCAGGCGGCCCGGATCGGCGGGGCCGGCGACATCTCCATCATGCTCAGGGAAATCCTGCCCAATATCCTGGGGCCGCTTATGGCCTATACCCTGGTGGTGGCCGGCTTCGTCATCGTCGCCGAAGGGGGGCTCGGTTTTCTCGGCCTGAGTGTCCCCTCGCCCACCCCGAGCTGGGGGGGGATGATCGCGGCGGGGCGCGATGTGCTTGAGCAGACGCCGCCTGTCGCCATGATCCCGACAGCAGTGATGTTTTTGACCGTTCTGTCAATAAACGTGATCGGTGACAGGCTCAGGGGGCGCTATGACCGGGCCTGACCAGGATCTGCTTGTCGTGGGCGGCCTCACCGTTCAGTTGCAGACCGAACAGGGCCCGATACGCCCGGTTGACTCGGTTTCGTTCACTCTGGAAAAGGGGAAGACCCTGGCGATTGTCGGCGAATCCGGGAGCGGCAAAAGCATGCTCTGCCGCGCCATTCTCGGACTGGTCCCGGCGCGCGGCAACATCCGCTTTGACGGCCGCGATACCGGCAAATTGACCGGCAGGGAGATGAACCGGATCCGGGGCAGGGATATCGGAGTGGTTCTGCAGGATCCACTTTCGTCGCTGAACCCGGTCATGACGATCTCCGATCAGATCATTGAGCCGATGCGCATCCACCTCGGCATCACACGACGGGAAGGAGTGGAGCGAGCGCTCTATCTGCTCTGCTCCGTCGGTATCCCCCGTCCGGAGGAGCGGCTGGGATGCTATCCGCACCAGCTATCCGGCGGGATGCGCCAGCGGGTGGCCATCGCCATAGCCCTGGCCTGCGAGCCGAAACTGCTGATCGCCGATGAGCCGACAACCGCCCTGGATGTGACGGTTCAGGCGGAAATCCTCACTCTGCTGGCCCGGCTCCAGATGGAACGGAAAATGGCAATCATCCTGGTCAGCCATGACCTGGGGGTGGTGGCCGGTTGCGCCAACAACATTGCGGTGATGTATGCCGGCAGGATTGTCGAGCAAGCTCCGGCCGCCGAACTGTTCAGGCGGATGCGGATGCCCTATACCCGCGCACTGTTCGATGCCATCCCCCGCATTGAAGATCCGCCCCAGCGCAGGCTGCCGAACATCCCGGACCTCCCCCCCAATTTTGCCGCCTTGCCGCCTGGGTGCCGTTTTGCGCCCCGCTGCCCAAGGGCCGGGGAACGGTGCCGCACGGAGGAACCGGCGCTGGTGTGTGATGAAGACAGGAACCATCGCTATGCCTGCTGGTTTCCGGTATGAAATTTTGAATGAATGGTGAGATTTTACATCCCCCTCTCCCCAACCCTCTCCCACGAGGGGAGAGGGGACTGTCGCAGAGCAAAAATATAACGGCTACGCCCCAACCCTCTCCCACGAGGGGAGAGGGGGCTTTAGTGGCGCCATCTGAATAAGCTCCCCTCCCTTTATGGGAGGGGTTGGGGGAGGGTGCCTGGGGCGAACAATGAAAGAAGAAAAGAATTTCAATAACCCGCTCCTCCGAATCGAAGATCTCGTTGTCGAATTCCCGGCATCGCAAGGACGCACCGTACACGCGGTTTCCGGCGTTTCCCTCGACATACGCCAGAATGAAACGCTGGGGTTGGTGGGAGAATCCGGGTGCGGCAAGTCGTCGCTGGCCCGCGCGATCATGCAGATTCCGCCACCTACCTCCGGCAAGGTGTTGATTGAAGGAGTGGATCTGACACAACTTCATGGCAGGAAACTCAAGGAAGTGCGTGGCCGCTTCCAGATGATCTTCCAGGATCCGGCATCATCCCTCAACCCATCCCGCGCCGTGGGGGAGAGCATCGCCGCGCCGCTCCTCTCCCTGGGAGGAATGAACAAGGCAGAACGCAGACTCCGGACGCGGGAGATGATGACGGCGGTTGGTCTTAACCCGGAGTTGCACTATGGCCGCAGAGCGCACCAGCTTTCCGGAGGACAGTGTCAGCGGGCAGGAATCGCCCGTGCCCTGATAACCCGGCCGCAGTTGCTGGTCTGCGACGAACCGGTATCCTCTCTGGATGTTTCCGTGCAGGCGCAGATCCTCAACCTGCTGCGCGATATCAAGGAGTCATACGGTCTGGCCATGCTGTTTATCGCCCACGACCTGGCGGTGGTAAAAAACATCTGTGACCGGGTAGCGGTGATGTACCTTGGCCGTATCTGCGAGGTTGCTCCCTGCGAGAGCCTGTACGCCACTCCGGCCCATCCCTACACCAGGGCGCTGCTGGACGCCGTGCCGCGGCCTGACCCGGGGTATCCGGCTCCGGACAGCGGCATGCTCCCCGGCGAACGCCCTTCCCCGCTCGACCCGCCCCGCGGCTGCCGCTTCCGCACCCGCTGTCCCCGTGCCGCAGACATCTGCTCGGAGATCCGGGCCGAACTGAGGGATATCGCGCCGAACCATGAGGTGGCATGCCATTTCCCTTTGGACGTTCGGCCAGAAAATGGAGGTTTTGATGGAAGATGATCAGGTTAGCCGTACCGCACAAATGACCGCCTACAGTCGCGGCTATCATTACGATAACGATAATCCGAGGATATTTGACGACTGCCTGGCCAACCATATTTTAACGAAAGAGGAGCGCGCATCCATCGAGGAGCAAATGATGGCGGCCTTGCGCACGATTAACCCGGCCGGCGCCGCTGCATTCCCCGACCAGGCAGCCGCCTTGCGCTGGATGATGCAGGCTGGTGCGGCAGCCCCTATTGTCCTGGCTCGTGCGCGGTATGCGGAAGATCTTCTGGAAACTGCCGTGATGGAAGGCGCAGGACAGTACGTTATACTTGGGGCCGGTCTGGACACCTTCTCTTTCCGCCGCCCGGATTTAGTCCGGAATCTCACTGTGTTCGAGCTGGACCATCCCGCTACCCAGAACTACAAGCGTAATCGGATTCAAGAGCTGGGATGGGAGCAGCCCTCATGCTTGTCCTACATCCCCGTGGACTTCACGCAGGACAGTCTGGCAACCGCGCTGAAACGCTCGAACTACGACCCAAGGATACCAACCTTCTTCAGCTGGCTCGGTGTCACCTATTATCTTTCCCGGAACGAGGTCCATGTTACGTTGCAGGATATAGCCCGCAACAGCCCGGCAGGGAGCTCCCTTGTTTTCGATTATCTGGACACGGATGCCTATATCCCGGAAAAGGCCGCTCCACGGGTCATCCGGATGCTTTCGAGCGTACGGGAGATCGGAGAACCGATGCAGTCCGGCTTCGATCCGCGGACTATTGTTGAGGAATTAAAGGAGTTGGGGTTTTGCTTCCAGGAAGACCTGAGCCCGTGGGATATCCATTCACACTACTTTTTGGGACGCACAGACCATTATCGGGCCTGTGAACATACCCATTTTGCTTATGTAGTTGTTGGATAATTCGAGCCGGTATCCTGCAAGTTTATGCATGAAGATGGGGTGGGGGCCGGCCGATGTGGGGCAACACAGGCGCCTTTGATGATGATCTTATCGTGGGCCACGGCTCAGTACTTCAGCCCGTTTTTGAGCAGCAGGGCAAATTCCTCGTCCGGCACAGGGCGGCTGAAGAGATAGCCTTGCTGCTCCACGCAGTTGTTGAAGGAGAGGAATTCCATCTGGGCGCGGGTCTCGACCCCTTCGGCAATGACGTCGAGCTTGAGGGTCTGGGCCATGGCGATAATGATCTCGGCGATGGCCGCATCGTCGGGGTTGGTGGTGATATCCCGTACAAAGGACCGGTCGATCTTGAGGCGGGAAATGGGGAAATGCTTGAGGTAGCTGAGAGATGAATAGCCGGTACCGAAATCATCAATGGCAAAGGTAATGCCCATATCCTTGAGCTTGCGCAGCATGCCGATGCTGAGGTCGGCATTTTTCATCACGGCGCTCTCGGTAATCTCGAGCTCAAGCCACTTGGGTTCAAGCCCGGTTTCCATCAGGATGGCGGCGATCGCCTCATCCAGATTCTGCTGGTCGAACTGCTTGCCCGACAGGTTGACCGCCATCCTCACCGGAGGCAGTCCCATGTCTTGCCAGGCCTTGTTCTGGCGACAGGCGGTCCGCAGAACCCATTCACCGATGGGAATAATGAAGCCGGTCTCCTCGGCCAGATAGATGAACCGGTCAGGCACCAGCAGGCCCAGATCAGGGTGATCCCAGCGCAGGAGCGCCTCCATTCCGACGATCCGCCCGGAACGGGCATCCACCTGGGGCTGGTAAACAAGGGAAAATTCCTCCCGTTCCAAAGCCTTGCGCATGGAATTTTCCAACATCATCCGCTCCAGCACCTTGATGTTCATCTCGCGGGAGAAAAACTGGAAGTTGTTGCGGTCAAGTTCCTTGGCCTGATACATGGCCAGGTCGGCATGTTTCAGCAGGGTTTGGCCGTCCTCGCCATTCATCGGGTAGACGGCGATGCCGATGCTGCCGGTGATGTAGATCTCGTGACCGTCGACGTAGATCGGCTCGGAGACGATGGCCAGGATCTTTTTGGATACAGCGGTGATGCCCTCCTCGCTGCCCACGTTGTTCAGGATGATGACGAACTCGTCGCCACCCAGGCGGGCCAGGGTATCGCTGTCGCGGACACAGGCCCTGAGGCGTTTTGAAATGGTAATGAGCAGTTGGTCGCCTGCCGGATGCCCAAGTGTGTCGTTAATCCCTTTGAAACGGTCAAGATCGAGAACCAGAATACCTACCAGGTGCTGATCGCGAATGGCCTGGGCAATGGACAGTTTAAGCCGGTCATGCAGCAGGTTGCGGTTGGGCAGCCCGGTCAATGTGTCGTAATTGATCAACTGCTGGATTTCACTTTCTGCCTTGATGCG
>MHXL01000105.1:8407-8632 GCA_001824455.1 Desulfuromonadaceae bacterium GWB2_53_15 | reverse complement strand
ATAAGGCCGAAAATGCGGTAGAGTTCATCTGACCAGTAGAGGTCTCCGCTGGTAATGTCCCACTCCCAGCTTCCCATGCGGGCAATTTTCTGAGCGCGGGCCAGTCGCGACTCGCTTTGGCGCAGCGACTGTTTGGCGCGTTCCAGCCGTTCGCGAGTCTCGGATTCGTGCAGGGCGCGGGTGACAACAGTTGGCAGCCGGTCCAGGAAGGAGGTGTCCTTGAGC
>MHXL01000105.1:4827-8358 GCA_001824455.1 Desulfuromonadaceae bacterium GWB2_53_15 | reverse complement strand
CGTCCCTTCCGGTGACCATGACAAAGGGTATCACGCATCCAAGGTCGCGCATCTGCTCAATGAAGGCGGCCCCGGTCATGTCCGGCAGGGTATAGTCGAGCATGATCAGCCCAGGGTTGTTGGAGACAAGCCAGTCCAAGGCCTGTCTGCCGCTGGTGGCGCAGATGCTGCAAAAACCTTCGTCCTTGAGGGTCTCTGCCATCAGATCGGCAAAACCGGCATCGTCCTCGATGATCAGGATGTGGGCGGTTTCAGGTATGTCCTGTTGTGGCTCGGTCATGTGGGTTCTTTTATGGCTGCTCAGAATCAGGCTTTGCAATATTGAGCTGGCGCGGTGTTATTTTTTCTTCAGGCACCAGCCTTCTTTGTTTACTTGGGGTACACGGGCGATGGCCAGCGAATCAGGAGGAACATCGCGGGTTACGGTCGTACCGGCAGCCACCAGTGCGTTGCACCCCACGGTCACCGGCGCCACCAGCTGCACGTCGCTGCCGATGAAGACCTGGTCGCCGATAACCGTACGGTGTTTGTTGACGCCGTCGTAGTTGCAGGTAATGGTTCCGCAGCCGATATTGACGTCGCGGCCGATCTCGGCATCCCCCAGGTAGGTCAGGTGGGATGCCTTGGAGCCTTCGCCCAAAACCGCCTTTTTGGTCTCCACGAAGTTGCCGATCTTGACATGGTCGTGCAGCACCGTACCGGGCCGCAGATGCGCCATGGGGCCCACAGCAACGTCCCTGTGCAGTTCCGCGCCTTCCAGTACCGAGCCGGCCTTGATGTGGCAGTCATCGCCGATGCGGCAGCCGTTGATGCTGACGCTGTGTTCGATCTCGCAGCCGCTGCCGATGATCGTGTCGCCCGACAGATGGCAGTTGGGGTGGATGATCGTGTCAGGTCCGACGTTCACGCCGTGCTCGATGTAGGTCTGTTCCGGGGCGATGATGGTCACGCCGCTCAGCATGAGGTCGCAGTTGATGCGCCGACGCAGGATCCTGGCGGCCTCGGCTAACTGGACGCGATCATTGACCCCCATGATCTCATCGCTGTCGCCAGTTGGCACTGCCAGGCAGGTTAGCCCCTGTTGCGCTGCCATGGCCACCAGCTCGGTCAGGTAAAACTCGTTCTGGGCGTTGTTGCTGCCGATCTTGTTGATATTGCTGAACAGGAAGTCCGCTTCCATACAGTAGATGCCGCTGTTTATCTCGCAAATACCCTGTTCTTCGGGTGTGGCGTCTTTCTGTTCGATGATGCGCAGCACGCGGCCGGCTTCATCGCGCAACACCCGCCCATAGCCGTAGGGTTCAGCCAGGACTGCGGTCAAAACGGTTAGTGCCGCTGCATGCGTGCGGTGGTGCCGGATCAGTTGTTCGAGCGTCTCGCTCCGCAGCAGAGGCGTGTCGCCGCACAGGATCAGCACCGTGCCGTTGAATCCGCTCAGGGCGTCCCGGGCGCAGGCTACGGCATGTCCGGTCCCCAGCTGCTCTTCCTGCATGGCGCAACGGATATCCGTGTCGCCCCGGAAGGTGTTGCGCACAGCGTTGGCCTGGTGTCCGATCACCAGGACAAGCGGTGCTGCCCCGGCATTACGGGCGGCAGCCACCGGCCAGGCAATCATCGGCCGGCCCGCCACTGGATGAAGCACCTTGACCAGCCCGGATTTCATGCGGGTTCCTTTGCCGGCTGCTAGTATTACGGCTGCAACATTGTCCAGCATATCCTGCCCCTCTATTATCGCGATGTTTACTGTGAAATTGAGCTTACTTTATTCGATGCCGGAAATGTCGTCAAGACAATAGAAGCAGGATAAAGACTTTACACATCTGCATGTTTAGATATATCCTCATTTTATCCGGAGGTGTTGTCCTCTGATGCCTTCGGAATCAGCATTACAGCTGTTTTGTACGTGGAGCTTTTCATGGCTATTTCAGAAGACCTGCCACAACTTGAACGTAAACTGGGAGAACTGATTACCAGGTATGAGCAATATTTCATCGGTCTGGAAAAGCGTGAACCGGTCCAGATGTTGGTGGAAGTGGAAAAACTGGTGCGCCGTTACGCCGGTACTCCCATCAACAACACCATGTATAAATACAAATACAACATGTTGGTGGCCCGATTTAATACCTACCGTGAACACTGGAATCGCATCCTGCGGCTGATCGAGGAGGGGCGCTACTCCCGTGACCGTTTCATCCGCGACCTGCACCAGCGGCAGCAAGCTGGTGCGAGCCCCTCCCGCGAAGTGGTCGCCCCGCAACCTCAGGACAAGGAACTGGACCGGATTTACCAGGAATACCGAGAGGCCCGCCTGTCCTGCAATCTGCCGGTAGATTCCCTCAGCCGCGACCTGGTTGCCGCCACCATCAAGAAAAGCAAGCCTTCCCTGGTGGCCCGCTTGGGAACCGAAGACCTTACCTACCGTGTTGTTGTGGAAAACGGCAAGCCCAAGATCAAGGCCAGTCAGCGCAAATGACCCCTACGTATGAACCTGATACCCCCCAGATGAGTACATCCCTTTTGTCCCAAGCCATCGATACTTTGGCCACGCTGCGCCGAAGGGGCGCACACATCGCCCTGACAGGGCTGAATGGGGCTGCGCCGGCCTTTGTCGTGTCCGAACTGCTTCGCCGGCAGCCCGGAAACCTGCTGGTCATCACCGCGGACCAGGAAACAGCCGATGATTTCAATCGCGAACTGAGTTTCTTTTGTGGCGCCGATGCCGCTCCCTTGCTCTTTCCAACCTGGGATATAGCCCCATTTTCGGCTGCCTCGCCCCATCCGGACATCTCCGGTGCCCGGCTAGACACCCTGTTCCGCCTGCAGAACGGCCTGGCCCGTATTGTGGTTCTGCCGGCAGCGGCCGCGCTGCAACGGGTCCTGCCCCGCCGGATCTTCAGCGAGGCATCTTGCTACCTGGTGGCCGGGGAGGAGTTCGAACGGGATGAACTGCTGGCACGTCTGGTCAAGATGGGGTATGCCAATGTGCCGCTGGTGGAGGACCGCGGCAGCTTTGCCGTGCGGGGGGGCATCCTGGACATCTTTCCACCCAACCTGACCGCGCCGGTACGGATCGAGTTCTTCGGCGATACGGCCGAGACCATCCGCTCCTTTGACCCGCTCACCCAGCGTTCCCTTCAAGCGATAGACGAACTGGTGCTGCTGCCTTCAAGGGAGATCCTGCTGACCGACGAGGTGCTGGCAGACATCGCTCCGCGTCTGAAGGCGTGCTGCGACGAGCTGGAGATCGCGGCCGACCGGCGGCGGGCCATCCAGGAAGATCTGAAGAACGCCGTCTACTTCCAGGGGGTCGAGTTCCTCCAGCCGCTGCTGCATCCCGGCCTGGAAACGATATTCGACTACGCCCCCGACGCGGTGTTGATTCTGCTCGATCCCGAGGCGATCCGTGAAGCCATCTACCGCTATGGCGAGGAGATTGCCAGCGGAGAGGACAAGGCCCGCAGTGCCAAACTGCCCCATGTGTCCCCGGCCGAACTGTTCCTCAACAGCAGCGAGTTCGACGCCATCATCACC
>MHXL01000105.1:4625-4752 GCA_001824455.1 Desulfuromonadaceae bacterium GWB2_53_15 | reverse complement strand
GAGGCAAACAACGATCTGCGGGTGAGCGTATCCAAGGAGACGACCCACGCCCTGACCCCGCTCTCCCGCACACTGCGGGAGTGGCTCGACCAAGGCTTCCGGGTTGTCATCGCCTGCCACCAGCGCC
>MHXL01000105.1:4446-4601 GCA_001824455.1 Desulfuromonadaceae bacterium GWB2_53_15 | reverse complement strand
CCCCCTTAATTAAGGGGGGGGGGGTTACCATCGTTCTGGGGGAAGTTTCGCGCGGCTTCCGTTTGCCCGAAGCAAAGCTGGTGCTGATTGCCGAGGAGGAGCTGTTCGGCAAGCGCGTACGGCGGCGCGGCATCTCCGAGGTGCGCAAGAAACAG
>MHXL01000105.1:4202-4429 GCA_001824455.1 Desulfuromonadaceae bacterium GWB2_53_15 | reverse complement strand
CGAACTCAAGCCGGGCGACCACATGGTGCATGTGGATCACGGCATCGGCCTGTACCGCGGTCTGCAGCACATCAGCGTGGGCGGAGTCGGCGGCGATTTCCTGCTGTTGGAGTACGCCGGCAGCGATAAACTCTATCTGCCGGTGGACCGCCTCGGGCTGGTGCAGCGCTACATCGGGCCGGAGGGCAGTTCCCCCAGCCTGGACAAGTTGGGAGGGGTTTCCTGGG
>MHXL01000105.1:2710-4025 GCA_001824455.1 Desulfuromonadaceae bacterium GWB2_53_15 | reverse complement strand
ACCGAGGTGGCCCTGCGGGGAGCCTTCAAGTCCGCCCTGGACGGCAAGCAGGTCGGCATCCTGGTGCCGACCACCATCCTGGCCCAGCAGCACTACGAAACCTTTCACGAGCGGCTCAAGGACTATCCGGTCACGGTGGAGGTCATCTCCCGCTTCCGCACGCCCAAGGAACAGAAGGCCATCCTGGAGCGGCTTAAAAAGGGCGACATCGACATCATCATCGGCACCCATCGTCTGTTGCAGAAGGACGTGGCCTTCAAGGACCTGGGGTTGATGATCATCGACGAGGAGCAGCGCTTCGGGGTCAAGGACAAGGAACGCCTCAAGCAGTTCCGGGCCGTGGTGGATGTCATGACCCTGACCGCCACCCCCATCCCGCGCACCCTGTATATGTCCATGATGGGCATCCGCGACCTGTCGATCATCGACACCCCGCCGGTGGATCGCCTGGCCATCAAGACCTTTGTGGCGCGCTTCTCCGAGGAGCTGATCCGCGAGGCGGTCATGCGCGAACTGCGCCGGGGCGGCCAGGTGTTCTTCGTGCATAACCGGGTGGCCAGCATTGCCAAGCGGGCCGAACAGATCGCCGCCATTGTGCCCGAGGCCAAAATCGCCGTGGGGCACGGCCAGATGGGCGAGCACGAACTGGAGAAGGTCATGCTCGCCTTCATGCACGGCGAAACCAACCTGCTGATCTGCACCACCATCATCGAATCGGGCCTGGACATCCCCAACGCCAACACCCTGATCGTGGACCGGGCCGACAACTTCGGCCTGTCCCAGCTGTACCAGCTGCGCGGCCGGGTGGGACGCTCCACCCAGCGCGGCTACGCCTACCTGCTGATCCCCGGCGAAAGCATCATCTCATCCGATGCCCGCGAGCGGCTCAAGATCCTCCAGGACATCTCCGAGCTGGGGGCCGGCTTCCGCATCGCCACCCACGACATGGAGATTCGCGGGGCAGGCGACATGCTTGGCAACCGCCAGTCCGGCACGGTGACTGAGATCGGTTTCGAACTGTACAACCAGATGCTGGAGGAGACCATCTGCCGCCTGCGGGGCGAGGAGATGGTCGAGCGGGTCGAACCTGAGATAAATCTGAAGGTGCCGGCCTTCATCCCCGAGGCCTATGTCAAGGATGCCAACCAGCGTCTGGTGATCTATAAAAAACTGACCCAGGCTGAGAGCGAGGAGGATGTGCTGGATGTGCAAAACGAAGTCAACGACCGTTTCGGCGCATATCCGCTGGCCACCTCCTACCTGTTCGAGATCATGAAGCTGCGGGTCATGTTGAAGCGCTTGCTGGTGCGGCAGA
>MHXL01000105.1:1452-2670 GCA_001824455.1 Desulfuromonadaceae bacterium GWB2_53_15 | reverse complement strand
GCGCACGCCAGCCTCGCCCGACACGATCATCGCCATGATGCGCAGCGAGCCGAAAAAATACCAATTCACCCCCGATTACCGTTTGACCTGCGCGGTGGGCGGCACAGGCTTTGAGGATATTATTGCTGCTGCCAGAAAGGTGTTGCAGAAGCTATTGCCATAACCGTGACAACTGTTCGAGCTGGTCTGAACAAAAAAATTAACACAGAACTTGTGGATTGGGTTGTTCATTAATGCTATAAACCCATAAAAGAATCCGTTGTCTATTCAATAGATTACGGGGCTTTAATAGAATGGCTTCGGGAATTCTTTATGACCTCAAATCCTTTGTTACCGAATTACAGTGTATTCAGGCGCGCCATATTAATTACGGTCATCGCCCTGATCATGTTTATCACCGGGTTTTCGGTCTGGAAATCAATCGTAGAATACCGTCTGACTATCCGGGCCGCCGAGCTGCAGTCACGGGGCTACGCCCGCGCCCTCAAGGAACACGCCGAACGGGCCTTCAGCGAGGCCGATAATGTCTTGCTGGATACCCTGGATCATATCAGTAATAAAGGTGGAATCACCAAGGTAAGCAGCCAGCATCTCCAGGCTTTCCTGATAAGTCATCCTCGAAAGGCTCCTCAGATCGACGCCATAATCCTTGTAAACCGGGATGGCCTGCTCCAGGCCCATTCGCTGGATTCACCCTTCAGGCAGATCAACGTGGCTGATCGCGAGTATTTTATTCACCACCGCGATTATCCCGGCGATGACACCCCATTTCTTTCCCGGCCTTTTAAAAACAGGATAAACGGTAAGTGGCGCTTTTTGCTGTCACGCCCAATCCGTTCCGCTGGCGGGGCCTTCGAAGGACTGGTGGCGGTGGGCTTTGAGTCGGATTATTTTCAGGATTTTTACGCCTCGCTTGATCTGGGGAAAAAAGGCCGTATCGTTATTTTTCGGAAAGATGGCGCGCTGCTTCTCAGCCAGCCATTCAAGGAGACGGATTTTTCCGTAGACTTCAGTAAATCTTATTTGTTCAGCAAGTATCTTCCCAAGGCGCCCAAAGGCACCTTCCATATTGAAAGCGGCAAGGCGCTGCTGGAACCCAAGGGGCGCATCATCTCGTACGATTCGCTTGATAATTTTCCGGTGATTGTCACCGCCAACATGGGGACTGACGAAGTCACTGCGTCATGGCGGGATAGTGTCATTAAGCAGACGGTTGTA
>MHXL01000105.1:432-1445 GCA_001824455.1 Desulfuromonadaceae bacterium GWB2_53_15 | reverse complement strand
CAGCTTGCCTGGCGCTGGTGTTCTTGACGATACTGTTGCTGCGGCAGATCAAGCGCATCGAGCGGGCTTATCGCCGGCTGACTGAGCAGCAGGACGAGATCGTCAAAGCCAAGGAACGCTACCGCCTGCTGGTGGACAACCTCCCGGTGGTAACCTGGCAGTCCGACAAGCGTGGCCTCAACAAATTTATCAGTCGTAACATTGAAAAAATATATGGCTATACCCCCGATGAAATAAATACCGCAGGAAAGGATCTTTGGCTCGGCAGGATGCACGAGAATGATCGCGAACGGGTAAAATCAGCCTTCAAATCCTTGTTTAACGGGAACGGATCGTATGATGTCGAGTATCGGATCCAACGTAAGGATGGACAATGGATCTGGATTCACGATTTTGCATATGCGACCCTGCTTACGGACGGCAAAAAAATTGCCCATGGAGTCTTCAGCGATGTGACGGACCGCAAGCAGGCCGAAGAAGAGCGAGACCAGCTGGAACTGCAGCTGCGGCAGGCCCAGAAGATGGAGGCCATCGGTCATCTGGCGGGCGGTATTGCCCACGATTTCAACAACCTGCTGACGCCGATCATGGGTTATGCCGAGATGGCGGCTGCCAGTATTGAGGATCATGATCCGCTTGCACCCAAGCTGGCCGGCATTATATCCGCCGCCCACAAGGCCAAGGACCTGACTCAGCAACTACTCAGCTTTGGCCGCCGGCAGTCGATATCAACCGAGGTCATCGACCTCAATGAAGTCATACTCTCCTTTAATGCCATCTTGCGGCGCACCATCCGTGAAAGCATCCGCATTGACCTGCTCCTCGACCCGGAAGGAGCATATATCAAGGCCGACAAGTCGCAGATGGAGCAGATCATCCTCAACCTGACCGTCAATGCGCAGGATGCCTTCGATAATGATCAGGGACGGATTACGATCGAGACCTGCAAGGTGAAAATGGATGGTGAGAATGCCCGTATCCATCCCGGCATGGTGCCTGGTGAATATATGCTG
>MHXL01000105.1:0-388 GCA_001824455.1 Desulfuromonadaceae bacterium GWB2_53_15 | reverse complement strand
GAACCATATCTTTGAACCGTTCTTCACCACCAAACAGGCCGGGCATGGCACCGGACTGGGCTTGGCAACGGTCTACGGCATTGTAAAGCAGCATGATGCCCATATCACGGTCACGAGCCGCGAGGGTGGGGGGACGACTTTCAGGATCTATTTCCCTTGCTGCGCCTTGCTTTCACTGGTTAAGCCGGAGGTTGCAATTGTGGCGCGGAGCAGGAATGCCGGTCAGGCGACGATCCTGGTGGTAGAGGACAACGAGATGGTCAGGGAGATGGTCAGGGAGATGCTGGCGGGGATCGGCTACACGATCATCACGGCTGCTGATCCGCAAGATGCTATTGAACTGCTTGGCGAAAACAGTACCCGGATCGACCTCCTGGTTTCAGATGTG
>MHXL01000104.1:8013-12506 GCA_001824455.1 Desulfuromonadaceae bacterium GWB2_53_15 | reverse complement strand
GTCCAGGCTCTCCGGGTCACAGCTGCCGCAGTTGGCCAGTACGACCCTCTGTTGCCGAGCGATAAACGGAACTTCAGCGGGCAGCCTCCCGGACTCTGAGTATTTGCCATTCAGGTGTGCCTGAACAGCCAACAGGGCGCTGTCGGGTGTCATTCTTTCGTAGCAGGCCGGCGCAGCCCGCTCATGTCCTATTCGCATCAAGGGGCCGCGGCTGCAGGGTCCCATACAGCCGCTAGCAGTAACGTTTATTGACAGATTACCATAGGCGCTTCGCACCGTATCCAGGACTGCTTCGGCTCCGGCAGCAATGCAAGGTGAGCCCATGCAGACCGATATTTTCAAGCCGGAGGTAACCAGCTTTGTCTGTAAAAACAGCATTCTGTCGCGCAGCTCAGCTCGGTTCATGGTGTCGATTTGTTTTCCAGGGCCAATATTACTTTGTCGATCATTTCGGAAGGTGAATCAGCTCTGATGATCTGCCCGTCAAAGACAGCCAGTGGCGCCAGGCCGCAGACTCCCAGACAGCGTACGGTGTCCAGCGATATGCTGCCATCCGCAGCGGTTTCACCGCAGGAAATGCCGAAAGCCTGTTCGAGTTTCCGAAGTAAAGCTGTGCTGCCCCGCACGTGGCAAGATGTGCCTGTACAGACGGTACAGTGGTGTTCTCCTCGGGGTTCGAGCCGGAATGCGTGGTAGAAACTGGCCACCCCGTACACCAGGCTGGGAGGCAGTTGTAACTGCTCGGCAAGCTGACCAAGGAGCTCACTGGTGAGGTAGCCGAATTTTTCCTGTGCTGCGTGAATGACCTCGATAAGTGCATCGGATTGCTGTCGTTGTCCCTTCACAAGATGTTTGAGTTCATTATTCAAGAGGTATGTGTGCATAGGTTCCCCCCTCGGCATATGCCGCTCATTCAACAATTTTACTACCTTACCGCGTGCTTGCAAGAAATGTGCATGAATTGAATGAGAGTCGGATCATCATTGAAACTTGCTTTATGTTGTAATAATGAGTATTTTATTTCTTTAAGAAAGAAATGGAGCTCTTATATGTTTGACAATGTTGATTTTTATCGTGAAATTCTGGATAACCTGTACGATGGGATTTTCTTTGTAGATACCGAAGGCTTGATCAGCTACTGGAACAGTGGTGCTGAAACACTCACCGGTTATCGGGGTGCGGATGTTATTAGACGCAACTACTGCGAGGTGTTTAAACCGTTGGACCAGCATGGCAACGACCTCTGCACGTACAGCACCTGCCCCATGCGTCATGTGCTGAATACTTCGACAATGTCCGAGGTAGAGGCCTACATTCGCCATAAGGAAGGTCATCTTGTGCCGATCTCGATCCGAATTGCGCCGGTACGCGAGGTTGAACGCCAGTTTGTAGTTGCGGTGGAGATATTCAGCAGTAACTCACCGCGCCTTGCCTTGCGTCAAAAAGTTGAGGAACTTCAGGATATGGCGATGTTTGACTCGCTGACGAGTCTGGCCAATCGTAGATTTGTGGAGATGAATCTGGCAACACGATTGGAAGAATTGAAACGGTATGGCTGTTCATTTTCAGTCATGTTTATTGATGTCGACAGGTTCAAGTCGATCAATGATACGTGGGGCCATCAGGTAGGTGACCGGATGCTCAAGATGATCAGCGCCACCATGGTCAACAGCCTGCGATCGTGCGATATTATTGGTCGTTGGGGAGGAGAGGAATTCGTGGCACTGCTGATCAACATGAAAGAAGATGCTCTTTTTCAGGTTGTAGATCGTTTTCGGCGGCTTGTGGAGAATTCGGCTCTGACACTGGACAACGGCAGTTCGCTGAGTGCCACCGTTTCCATCGGCGCGACTGTCGCCCGTACCGGAGAAACTGCGGAACTGTTGGTAGAACGGGCTGACAAGCTCATGTTCGAGAGTAAACATCGGGGGCGCAATCTGGTTACGATTGACGTCAGCAGTTGAAACAATAACAGCCCTCTCCATAACGGAAGAGGGCTGTGTTGTTTTGGACTGTGATTAGTTAGTTGAGGTCGAGTATCATGGCATTTTCATCGCAGTCCGGAAACTTGACGCACTTGATGCAGTCACCCCAGACCTTGTGGGGCAGTTCGGACTTGTCCACCAGTCGAAAACCGTGCTTTCCAAAAAAATCAGGCTTATAGGTCAGGCAGAATATGCGATTAAGCCCGATTTGGCGCGCCTCGGCTATGCAGGCCTGAACCAGTTGGCTGCCGATCCCCTTGCGGGCTACGTCTTCGGCCACTGCCACGGAGCGCACCTCAGCCAGATCATCCCAGACGATATGCAGGGCAGCCGTTCCCATAAGTTTCCCATCTTCTTCGCAGACATAGAAGTCGCGCAAAGATTCGTACAACTCGGATAGGGAGCGGGAGAGCATGTCGCCCCGACTGGCGTAGCCTGTCAACAGTTTCTGGATATCCTTGACGTCCTTTATCTGTGCCTTGCGGATCATTGTATTCTCCTTTTCTAGCGTATGCCGACCTTCACCAAAACCGGCTTCAGTACCCTGATGAGTTCCCGCGGAGACATCCCTACCAGATAGCCTCGTTTTCCACCATTGATAAATATCTGTTCAAATTCTGCAATGGTTTCTTCCATATAAACCGGCATCTGCCTGCGCGTACCAAAGGGTGAGGTGCCGCCGACCTGGTAACCGGTGTGCTTGTGGGCCATTTCCGGCGAACTGGGTGAAACCTGCTTTGCATTTATATGGCGTGCCAATTCTTTGGTGGAGACCTGCCGGTCACCGTGCATCAGTATGATCAGCGGGTTTCCGGCCTCGTCTTCCATAACCAGGGTCTTGATCACGCAGTGCTCATCAACTCCCAGTTCGCGGGCCGAAACGGTTGTGCCGCCTTTTTCTTCGTAACTGTAAGGGTGGTCGCTGAAGACGACCTTTTCTGATCTCAACAGCCGTACGGCCGGGGTTATGGGCATTTTCCCCTTTGACATTCAACAAATCCTTGGCAACTGCTCGCCAGCCAGCATCTCTACCGCCCGCGTACCGCCGATGGAGGTTTCCAGGCGGACCTTGCCGGCTGGGCCTTCTGTCACCTGGCCGATAATGGCTGCGTGTGTGCCGAGAGGATGCTTGCGTATGGTAGCCAATACCTGGTCCGCTGCCTGGGGTGTCACGAATGCCAGCAGTTTGCCCTCGTTGGCCACAAACAGCGGGTCAAGTCCGAGGATCGCGCAGACCCCTCGTACCGCGGAATTGACCGGGATGGCCTCTTCGTTGAGGGTTATGGTTACGCCCGATTGCTGGGCGATCTCCTTGATGGTGGTGGCCACGCCCCCGCGGGTCGGGTCGCGCAACACATGCAGGTTATGGCCGGCAGCGGCGATGATCTCCGTAACCAAGCCGTTTAGCGCGGCCGAATCGCTGCAGATATCGGTGCCGACCTTGAGTCCTTCCCGGCCGGCCATTACGGCAATCCCGTGATCACCCAGGGTGCCGTTGATGATGATCATGTCTCCTGGCTGGGCGTTGGCCCCGTGGATCGGGATGTCATGAGCGATAACGCCGATGCCGGAGGTGGTGATGAAGATCTTGTCGGCCTTGCCGCGGGGCACAACCTTTGTGTCGCCGGTGACGATGCGAACACCGGCCTGGTCGGCTGCCTGGCGCATGTCATGCAGGATGGTCCCAAGCGCAGCCTTGCTGAAACCCTCCTCGATGATCAGTCCGACGCTGAGATAGAGCGGCTGCGCTCCCATCATGGCCAGGTCGTTAACCGTGCCGTGCACAGCCAGGCTGCCGATGGTGCCGCCGGGAAAGAGGATCGGGTCAACCACGAAGGAATCGGTGGTGTAGGCCAGCCGCCCTGCAAGGGGCTCAAGGACGGCGGCGTCGTTCTGGGCGGCAGGTGTTATTCCGCTCAGGGCGGGAATAATCAGCTCGTCCAATAGTTGATGTGAGAGTCTTCCGCCGCTGCCGTGGCCGAGGAGAATTAGATCATTGTTCACGTGGTTTTTGTTCCCTTCAGGGTGTGTAATTCAATGCAGGTTAGCACGAATCACAGACCTTGTCACGCGATCAGGGGCTGCTTTTTCTGTTCACATTCCGGGCAGGTTCGTGGTAAAAGTTACAATCGCCTTGTGCGGGAAATGATAAGCTGGGAGGACTGGATGACAGAGTACGGACCAATGCAGGAATTGCCGGATACAGCAGGCTACAGGCCAGGTGATGTCCTGGTGCTGGTAGGAGAGCTTTTCGGGCGGGGCTATGCCAACGGAATGGTGGAGGAGGCCCGACGTCTCGGCATGACCGTGATCGGCACCACCGTGGGACGCCGCGACAGCGATGGCACACTGCGACCGCTGAACAATGATGAGCTGGCCGAGGCCGAAGCGCTGCTCGGTGGAACCGTTATAAACGTCCCTTTGGAAGCCGGATTCGATATGGAGGCAGTGGACGGGCAACCGTCGGTGGCTGAACAGCTTAAAAAGGCCAAGCCCGATGAGTGGGAG
>MHXL01000104.1:5334-7758 GCA_001824455.1 Desulfuromonadaceae bacterium GWB2_53_15 | reverse complement strand
CTGTGCAACGCCAGTTTCAATGAGGTCTCGGCAGATACCTTTCGCTATCTGCTGGAGGAAACGGCTGCTCTTCGGGCGAACATCTCCGCGGCGGGTGGGCGGGTAGGTTATACGGCCTACGGCTACCACGGAACCGGCGTGCTGGTGGGCGGCGAATATCGCTGGCAGTCATATACCCCTTATGTGCAGGGCTGGGCCAAGATTCGCCTTGAGGAGATCGCCGCCGAAGCGTTCCAAAACGGGATCGCCGCCTCAGTCTATAACTGTCCCGAGATCCAGACCAATTCCAGCGCCCTGTTTTTGGGGGTGGAGATATCACTCTATCCGCTGTTGACCTCCATCCGGCAAGCGGTGGGAGAATCAAAGGCCGCACCGCTCGTGGAGTGCTGCCAGGGGATGTTGAAAGAGGGCGAAAGCATTGCTCATATGCTGGAGCGGGCCGATGCCTATCTGGCATCGCCGATCCTGGCCGATATTGTTGACTATGATACCTGGCCGCAACACAACACCCGCGAGCAGGCCGAGCTGATGCTGGCCAGCTCGGCAGAGTTGATGGGAATGCATACCGATCAGAAACGGCTGGTGTGCGCCGAGTTGTCCCGCATAGTTTTTCTAGCCACCGGCAGGTTGATGCTCCACTCGGCCTGGAGTCCTGCTGCTGCCACGCTCTGGTTGAACCACGACACGATCGCCCGATTGCTGTCCGACAGCCGCGGAGAAGGGATTCTGTGACACTGCGCTGCTGTCAAGGCGGCGCTACTTATCATAGAACTAGTCTAACGAGATGTACGAGGGGAGCTATGAAGATTATTATCAAAAGCCTGTACGTTGCCATGCTTGCCGCACTCTTGTTGCAGGGATGCGCCACCCCCCAGGTGAACAAGCCTGTCGACGCCCTGTTCCGGGATGGTGAACAGCTTTTCCAGAATGGTAACTATGAGGATGCTATTGCCCAGTGGAAGAAGGTCAAGGAAAGCTACCAGTCTCCCGAGTTGTCGGCCCGGGCGGAGATCGGCATCGCCGATGCATATTTTCTGAACAAGGATTTTATCGAGGCATCTGCTGCCTATGAGGATTTCCGCAAACTTCATCCTGTGCATGAGCGCGCCGGCTATGCTCTCTATCGCCAAGGTATGAGCAACTACAGCCAGATCAACAGTATCGATACCGATCAGACCCCGGTCAAAAATGCCCTGTCTGTCTTTGAGTCTTACATCAAGCTGTACCCCGCCGGCGAGTATGTGGCGGATGTGACCGAGAAGATTCGTGACTGCCGTGACAAACAGCTCCAGTATGAGATCTATGTCGGGCGCTTCTATCTCAGGACCGAGAAGTATCCGGCAGCCATCGCCCGTTTTGAGGAGGCGCTCAAGATCTTTTCCGACCTGCCGCGTCGCGATGAGTTGCTCTACAGCCTGGGACTGGCCTGCCTGGGGGGAGGTCAAAAAAGCAAGGGGCGCGAAGTGTTCGGTCGCCTCTTTAAGGAGTTCCCCGGCAGCCCTTATATCAATGATGCCAATAAGGCAATGGATAAGTATTTCTAGTGCGTTTGCTTAGCGCTACCCTGGTGTGCGTTGCTGTTGCTCTTATGACGGCTTGCGGCCCTTCGCAGGTTGAGAAGGAAGCTGTGCTGCGCGTGTTGCAGATGCGGGAGCAGGCCATGAATACGCGCAACATCAACCTGTACCTGATGATTATATCCCCTGCTTACAGCGACAAGGGAAAAGATCGGGCGCAGTTGCAGGATGGCCTGGAGGCCGGCTTCAAAATTTATGACAGTGTGCGCTACCAGGCGGGTGAACAGAAGTTGCAAATCAAGGGGAAGCAGGCCGAGGTAACGGGTACCTACCGTATGAAGGTGGTTATTCGTGGCAAGGAGATGGTGCTGGACGGCAAAGAACATTTGGTGCTGGCTAAGGAACCTGATGGCTGGAAAATTATCGCTGGATTGTAGGGCAATAACAAGGATCGGACCATATTGATGTATTCTGACGCAAATATTGTGCTGCTCTGGCTAGCCGCTGCCTACCTGCTGGGTTCAATACCAACAGGGCTCCTGCTGGGCAAGGCCTACGGCATAGACGTGCGCAAGGAGGGGAGCGGCAATATTGGAGCTACCAACCTCTATCGCACGGTGGGGCGCAAGGTTGGCGTAATAACACTGGTCGGAGATTGTTTCAAGGGCCTTGTGCCGGTGATGGCCGCCCGGGCATGGGGACTTGGCGCGGAACAGGTCGCCTGGGTGGGGTTGGCAGCTTTCTGCGGCCACGTGTTTTCGGTTTTTTTGCGCTTCAAGGGGGGGAAGGGTGTTGCTACCGGCCTGGGTGTGTTTCTGGCGCTCTCGCCCTTGGCGGTGGCCATTGCAGTGGGGGTGTTCGCTGTGCTGGTGCTCAAATGGCGTTATGTCTCGCTTGGCTCCATCTG
>MHXL01000104.1:4720-5146 GCA_001824455.1 Desulfuromonadaceae bacterium GWB2_53_15 | reverse complement strand
ATGGGAATTCGAGTACCGAGTCAGGCAGGAATTTGTAGGCATTGTAGCGTGAGAAGAGCCCGCCGATCATCGGCAGCAGGCGCCGGAAATAGAAGTAGTAGATCTGTCTGAAAAGTTGTGAACGCGGTGTGGAAAATTCCAGAATGATCAATCGCCCGCCAGGTTGCAAAACCCGCCACATCTCCGCCAAACCCAGTTTCCTGTCCACCACGTTTCTGATCCCGAAGGCTATGGTTATCGAGTCAAAGGTGTTATTCGGAAAAGGAAGATCTTCGCAGGGGGCGACCAGAAAATCTATTCGCTCGGCATAGGGTGATGTCGCGACCTTGGCTTTTCCCAGTTCGATCATCTCTTGGCAGAAGTCAGCCCCGGTAATCTTTACGGATGAAGGCGTAGTTCGTGCAATTTCCAGCGCCACGTCTCCGG
>MHXL01000104.1:433-4662 GCA_001824455.1 Desulfuromonadaceae bacterium GWB2_53_15 | reverse complement strand
CTTTGTGCGCCAACGCCGATCAATGCCCAAGCTGAGCAGGCGGTTGAGAAAGTCGTAACGTGGGGCGATAGCGCCGAACATCTGTTGGATATTTGTGCCTTTTTCGGAAAGCCTGAACATAGTTTATGCTACCTTTTGTGGGAGTTTAGTGCTATAAATCAAGACCTTGCCTTGTATCATACTTTTGGTGCATTAACCAGCAAAATCAAGGTGCAGACGAGTGAAGAAAGTATCAATCGGTCTGCTTAATCGACAGTATGGCGATCGCTATCGTCAGTAAAAGGAATCCTGCACGTGCCATCATTTATTCGCATTCAGGATGTCGCCGACATTCTGATCATGACCTTTCTTTTGTACCAGCTTTATTCCTGGTTCCGCAAGACCCGCGCCATGCAGGTGCTGCTGGGGTTGGGGGTGGTAACGCTAATCTATTTTGCCACCCGCTTTCTCGGGCTGTATATGACCAGCTGGATCTTGCAAGAACTGGGGACTGTGCTGATCGTACTGATTATTGTCGTTTTTCAGGCCGAGATTCGCCAGGCCCTTTATCGGTTCAGCCTGCTGCGTCACTTGTTCGAAACCCAGAAGGAGACGCAGCAGAGCCAGTTTCAGGAGGTTGCGGAGTCCCTGTTTGGCATGGCTGCCAAGCGCACCGGGGCGATTCTGGTCTTCCAGCGCAGTGAATCGCTGGCGGACCTGATGCTGAATGGCGTTCGGCTGGATTGTGAAATCACCCCCCAGATTCTGGAGGCCATTTTTGCAGACGGCACGCCGCTTCACGATGGCGCCGCATTGATCAGGGATGGACGCATTGCTGTGGCCTCCTGCCACCTGCCATTGTCCGCCAATCCGGACATACCCCAGTTTATGGGGACGCGCCACCGCGCCGCCCTGGGACTTTCCGAACGGACCGATGCCGTGGTCGCGGTGGTTTCCGAGGAGCGTGGCGAGGTTTCGCTGGCTGTTGGCGGGGAGTTGCGCAACGTGGCCTCTCCCGAAGAACTGGTGGCCTTCCTGGACAAGTTGATCAGTCCGGTCCGTGAAAAAACCGGTATCAGTCTGTCGCAGCACGTATTTAGTAATCTGCTGCCGAAAGCGGCAATACTGCTCATTGTGATCACATTCTGGGCGCTGATTACTTCCCGGCAGGGACTAATCACCACTGTTACAGTGCCGGTCAGGATGCACGGTATTCCGGATAGTTTGGTGCTTGTACGGAGCGCCCCCGAGGAAGTGGATATACAGCTGAAATCATTCTCCAGCCTGACTCCGCTGCCGTCAAAACTGGATATTGCTGCCGACATCGATCTTTCAGGCACTCGCGAAGGGCAGACATCCGTCAGGTTAAAGCATTCCGACTTCAATCTGCCTTCCGGTATGACCATGAACGGTATCAATCCGACTTCCATAAAGATTGTGACGGAACGAAAGGAGCAGAAAACAGTGCCGGTCAGGGTTGCGTTGAGAGGAAGGCTGGGGCGCGGTCTGGCAGGCTATCGGGTTGCTGCGGAACCTGCAACGGTGGTGGTGGAAGGGCCGGCTACCCAAATTGCGCGTATTGATGAGGTAACTACTGAGGAGGTGGATGCCGGCAGGTTGATCAAGGGGAAGGAGTATCGTAAAAACCTGTTGCCGCCATTGAAAATGGTTTCTATCCTTACAGACGAGGCAGTTTCGATTCGGCTTGTTGTTGGCAGAAAAGAACCGTAATCTTGGAGGGTTGGCTCGTTTATTGCTTGGTACTGGTAGTGTTTGAACGACATAAAGGTTGACTTTAGAGCAGGTTTGTTATATAAAATTTTCGCACCATGTTGAATACTAAAACAAAAGGAGGAAAAATGGCGCATACCAGATACATAATTATGATATGCCTCACACTTCTCGCCTTCCCTCAACTGGTTCTGGCCTCCAAAACACACGTCGTACGCAAAAGTGAATCGCTTAATTCAGTCGCCCGTAAATATCATGTTTCTGTTGATGAGCTCAAAGCCGTCAACAACCTGACCGGAGCCCACGTCATTCGTGGTGCCCGTCTCATTATTCCCTCCCATGCCAATGCCCGTCTCAAGAAAAATAAGCTTGTTGAAAAAAGCCAGACCTATAAAGTTGCCAAAGGGGATTCCCTTACCCGGATAGCTAAGAAGACCGGTATTAAAATGTCCGACCTTCGACGTCTTAACGGTTTGAAGGGTAACAAGGCCAAGCCGGGGCAGGTGCTGGCATTACGTGATACGCCGCCGCCGGTAGCCGATGAGTCGCCGCGTTTGCCTACGGTGGCTAACCGGCTTGAACTGATCAATCGGGATCTTCTCAATGAGCAGGAATTTTCAGACTCTCTGGCTGAACTGACTGATATTGAGGCCGACCGTCCGGTGGACCTGGCAAAAAAGCTTGAAGATAATGGCTCGGGAATCTCCAAGCTCAAGAAAACAGCCTATAGTTTCCTCGGAGCACGTTACCGTTTCGGTGGCAATAGCCGTAACTCACTTGACTGCTCAAGCTTTGTTCAGCAGGTATTTCGTGAACAGAAGGTCAGTTTGCCTCGTACCGCCCGTGAACAGTTCCATGTTGGTGCCGAGGTGGTGAGGGGTGACCTGCGCAAGGGGGATCTGGTGTTTTTTCAGACCTACGCCAATTTCCCGTCACACGTGGGTATTTATCTGGGAAACCGCAAGATGATCCATGCCTCTTCCCGTGATCATCGAGTCGTGATCTCATCCATGGATACCCCCTACTATATCTCACGCTTCCTTGGTGCTCGACGGATTGAAAGCGTAATTGCTGCTGATAACATCAACTTCAACGAATTGCTGCAGGGGGTTGAGGAAGAGAGCGAGAGTGATGCCCAGAATAATGACCTGATGGGGATATCGCTTAATATTAATAACTGAAATATTGCGAAAAATATTTCATAGCCCTGTTAAACAGGATAGGTGCGTTAACGAAATAATTCTCTGCCAGTCCCAGACAAACGGGATAAGTACGCTCACGAAATTATTTCAAAAACAGAAATAATTTCTATCGTACTAAAAGCGCAGAAAATAATTTCTAACTTGCTAATAATCGATCCGGGCCTTTTGGCCCGGATTTTTTTTACCCACCCGTATGAAAATCATTCTTGCCTACATATCCGGTGCCCCCAATCGCGATGATCCCTATGTCAGTCTGCTGCCTACAGGACTCTGCTCTCTAAACGCACGCCTGAAGGAAGCCGGCTTTGATGCGCACCTGGCCAACTTTTCCGGTTGGTCGGAGGCTGCCATCAAACAACAGCTTACCAGCCTGAAACCGGATCTTGTGGGTATCTCCCAATGGACCCATAATCGGCATGCCTCCTATGATCTGGCCGCGCTTGTGCGCCGTGAAATACCAGGCAGTACCGTTGTCATGGGCGGGGGGCACGCCACTTTCTGTTGCCGGGAGCTTCTCGGGAAAGATTCTCCGGTGGACATTGTCATCCTGGGTGAAGGTGAGACGGCACTTCTTGAGCTAGTCGCCTGCTGTGCCCAGAGACATGAGTGGCAAGGCATTTGCGGTATTGCCTTCAGGCGCAACGCTGATGTGATTGTCAATGCCGCCTGCCCATCCTTGACGGATCTTGATAGCTTGCCCTATGCAAGCCGATTTCTGGAAAATTCCATAGGTGTTGATCGTGAGCTGCAGTCCGAATTCATCATAACTGCCCGTGGCTGTCCTTCGGCCTGTCATTTTTGCAGTTCGCCCGAATTCTGGGGCCGCCGTGTCCGTTTTCGCTCGCCAGGACATATTGTTGACGAGATCCTTTACATCCGCGACACATGCGGCCTGATGTATTTTTCTCTGCGGGACGACACGTTTACTGCCGATCGCACACGGGCCATTGCCTTTTGTCGCCTGCTGATCGAGCGTAAGGCCCACATCCTCTGGAATTGCCAATCCCGGGTCACTGCCCTCGATGAAGAGCTGCTGACATGGATGAAGCGTGCTGGTTGTGAATGTGTTCAGCTGGGCGTTGAATCAGGCTCACAGTCCATTCTGGATGTGCTTGGAAAAGCGATCACCCCCCGACAGGTGGAACAGGCGGCAGCCCAGGTCAGAAAGATAGGAATCAACCTGTCGGTCTACCTGATCTCTGACGTCCCCGGTGAGACAAAGGATGACATCCGCCAGACCATGGATCTGGTCAGGCGCATCCGGCCTGATGACGGCTATGTCTCGCCCCTGGCCTATTATCCGGGTACGCGCCTGTT
>MHXL01000104.1:0-293 GCA_001824455.1 Desulfuromonadaceae bacterium GWB2_53_15 | reverse complement strand
CAAGCCGCTTCCAGCGCCAAAAGCAGTTATTGGGTTTTTGCTATACCACCAACGTGCTGGCCGGGGAATGGAATCGGCAGCATAATGAGATTGAGGCAGCGGAGCGTGAGTTCAGAGAGATAACCGAGCAAGAGCCGGAAAACCCCTGGGGCTGGTATCTGCTGGCGGAGTTGTATGCCGAACTGCGTGAAAAGAAAATGGCAGCAGCTTGCTACCGCAGTGTGCTGGAAATTTTACCTGGGCATGGGCCATCTTTGGCGGCTCTCGGGACAAAAAAATAGCGGGGCCATTTG
>MHXL01000103.1:15448-15733 GCA_001824455.1 Desulfuromonadaceae bacterium GWB2_53_15 | reverse complement strand
CAATCTTATCGCCTGTGGAGCCGGCCAGGGACTATGTGATGCCGCCTCCCTCGGGCTGATCTGCTTTGGTTCGGCAAAGCTTCCCTATCACAAGGCCATTTGTCATCCGGTTTGTCTGTGCAACGATCTTTCCGAGTTGGAATGGAAGCTTTCCATGGTGCGGAGTTCAACAGATCTGCAATTGGAGATACGCTCCTGGCAGGACGCCGCACTGTCCGATATGATGGTAACGCAGCCATTGCGCATTCTGCAGGCCGCGGTTGATATAAAGAGACGGCGCACATC
>MHXL01000103.1:0-15351 GCA_001824455.1 Desulfuromonadaceae bacterium GWB2_53_15 | reverse complement strand
TTGAAGCAACGGGCACAGGCGGAGTACGAAAAAGGTAATTACGAAGAGGTTGCCCACAATTGCAGGCAGGCTTTATGGTTTGACAAAACCGACCATGAGCTGCTCTACCTCATCGCGCTGGCCTATTATGCCATCAAGGATCATCAGAAGGCATTATCGAGTGTGACGGAATGTCTCAACATGAACGAACTGTTCATGCCTGCCAAAACATTGAAACAGGTACTGCTGCATGAAGATGCAGGCGAAGATGCCAACCAAGCGCATTGCCGGGCAAGGGTTCTGTATCTGGTCTATAACCGTTTCGATGGTTATGACAGAGAAATTGATGGAAAAAATATCGATTCATACAACGCAATTCTGGATGAACTGCTGCATGATTACATAAGGCAGGGCGATACTACCAATCAGCTTCTGATTCAGCATCATAAACTGCGTCTGAACAAGATAGCTGCCCTGTAGAGACAGGTTCGATATGACAGCGACCGCGCATTGTCACGCGTCTGATGTCAACTCGCCGGCAGCCCCCGGCAGCAAGAAAGGGATGATCATGGCGACACAGCACTCCATACTAAATATAATTTCTCCGGGAGACCTCGTTTTTGACGTTGGGGCCAATAGAGGTAGCATTGCCCAGGAATTTGCCCGTGCCGGCGCGCGTGTCGTGTGTATCGAACCGCAACCGAATTTGGCTGCAGCAATACGTGATCGATTCTCAATGAATCCGCATGTTACCGTTGTTGAAAAAGGCGTTGGAGCCATTCGCGGCCGTTCCAGCATGAGTATTTCATCGGAAACCGACATTTTAAGCACATTTGCAGAACACTGGAAGGTCGGGCGTTTCAAAAATATGGTGTGGGATCAGCAGATAGAAGTGCCGATCACGACACTTGACGATCTTGTTTCAGAATTCGGAACCCCGCGATATTGCAAGATAGATGTGGAAGGTTTTGAACGTGATGTTGTGAGAGGACTCTCTTCGAAAATTGGCGTTATCTCTTTCGAGTTTACCTCGGAATACATCGAACATTCGATGGAAGTAATTGAGATGCTTATCCGCTTGGGGTATCGTCATTTCAATGTTTCCATTGGCGATCAACCTGAATTCCAGTGGCCGGATTGGGTCCCTTATTATGAGATCGTAAAGGCGTTGTTTCTGTCGACCTCCCCGGATCTCTGGGGAGATATCTATGCACGTTAAACCATTAAAAATGGCTGATTGGTTGAGGTCGGTTGTCCAACTTTTTCGGAGGATTTCCATACATTAGATGAGCCAATTAATTGTATTTCCCAATAGTGGTTTTGCCAACCGGTTGAAAAGTCTGATCAGCGCGTCTTTGTTTGATACGGAGTATAAGGTGTATTGGCCGCCAGAGCTTTTTTGCGGCATGGAATACGCTGATATATTTTGTGATACGTTCAGAAAAAACAATCATATTCCGGCTGATTCCGTCCTTCTTAACACGTGGCGTTTTGAACTGCCCGCTGATCTCAGGAAGTTACTCCCTCCAGGATTTTCTGATTGTTCCACTGGGTACAAAGGGGTCGATTTCCCCGGTGACACTCAATCCAGAACTATTGATTTTGAATACTTGAAAATACCACAGCCCATTCTGGCGGTACTCAAAAAACAGTTTTCGCAGATTTGTTTCAGTGAAGAAATAATGGCACGAGTCAATGCGCGCCTTCGAGAACTGCCTGATCAGTATGTCGGAGTGCATGCACGAACCTGGTTCGATGAGCCCGAAAGAAGACGCAAATGGTTCGACTTCGAGGCTTTTGTTGCAGTCTGCTCCCGTTTTCAAGACAAGGAACTATTTGTAACCAGCGATGACCCAGCATTTATCAAAAGCCTGTCGGCAGCTTTAAACAAAAAACTGATTACCATGGAGAGGGCCGAGCAGAGGGTGCCAAAACCGTGGCAACAGAACAGTCGTGAAGAAATGTTGGATGACATCGTCGAGTTGCTGGTTCTTTCAAAGGCAACTCATTTGGTCCTTACTGCCATGTCCACCTACTCCGAGGTCGCCTGGTTCTTTGGCGGATGTACCGAAGAGGTCTACTTCGCTGATCCTGACTTTAAATATAAGGGGCATGCTGACGATTGTCCTCCACACGCCCGAATACAGGTAATTGAGAATAAGGTGCATAACGTCCATTGGGTAGAAATAGCCGGTAATCCTTCATACTTTTTAGCACTGATTCCCGGGTGCCACGTGCATCTGGACCATCTAGGCGATGGTGCTCACCGGATTGGCGACTATGTCGAAAAATACAGCGGCTATATGAAGGGAAGCGCACCTGAAGATTTTATGATCGATGTCGGCGCGAACCTTGGTCTTTCGGCTTTTCCGGTCGCATCAATACCTCGGAGAGTAGTCGCGTTCGAGCCGGTTGCAGACAATGTTGAAGCCATGAAACAATCCATTGCGCGCAATCGCTTCGACAATATCACCCTGATAGAAGCTGCAGTGTCCTCGCGGGTTGGCAAGACAAACCTGTATGTTCCGCTGGGGAGAGCGGACAACGCATCTTTTGGCGAAGATGTCGCTAACGCAAACGTATCAAGCCCTGAGGTGAACCGATTCACGGTCCCGGCTGAGACTATTGACCATTGGTTTGAAGAACATGGCAAAGAATTCGGACCCGGCAACGCCAGATTGTTAAAGATCGATGTCCAGGGGTACGAAACCGCAGTTTTAGCAGGTGCGAAAGATTTCATTGCCGCCTGCCGCCCGTTTGAAAAACTGGTCATAGAGTTTGAGTTCGATCCGAAACTGACAAAAATGGCAGGGTATTCGATGGTCGCCCTGTTGGAACTGATCCATTCATATGGCTTGGAAATATATTATAACGGCACTCAAATCCCTTCCAACTATTATACCGATTTCTGCAGACAAGATATTAATTGCGACCTGATCGCCTTGTTTCGTCCAGCCGGCGATTCAGGCCTGGGCCGTGACTATTCGATATCCAATATTACTTCTGATGCCGGGAATGCGATCATGGGCGACAGTATGTATGGGCAGGATTTCTACGATAGCCAAATTTTTGGCAGTCTCCAGTCGGCCCAGATATTTCTTTATCATCTCTTCTCAATCTGGGGAGTTCCCGAAAGCGTCGCCGACATCGGCTGCGGCAGAGGCGCGTGGCTGGCCACCTGCCGGGACTTCGGAGTCAGGCGCACAGTGGGTGTCGATGGTGACTGGAATTCGCAAGCAGCCATGCTCGACCCTGATATCGAGTTTCACCCGGCCAATCTGGAGAAGAGGCTGACGCTGACCGGACCCTTTGATTTGGCGATTTCCCTTGAGGTTGCAGAACACCTGCGGCCCGAATCTTCTGATGCCTTTGTAGAATCGCTGTCCAGCCTGTCAGATGTGGTACTGTTTGGCGCCGCATTCAGTGGACAGCCGGGCGTTAACCACATAAACACCAGACCTCACAGTTTTTGGGCCGGGAAGTTTTTTGATCGCGGTTATGCCCTGTTCGACCTTTTCCGTCCGAACTTCTGGAACGATGACAGGGTTGAGCCATGCTATCGACAAAATACGTTTCTTTATGTGAAATCCGGTCATACCCTCCATGATGCACTTGTAAAAAGCGGATATAAGTGTGATCGGGATGCACAATTTATCGACTGTGTTCATCCGGCGATTTACCTGGGATTGCTCAACGAATTCAACAGGCTGCAACAATCCGGGGGAGCAGGCCGGCAGGAGCCCCCACCACAGGCTTCGTACGACTCTGCCGGGACGAGTGTGGCCTTGCCTGATAAATCGAGCAAATTTGACAGTCTTCTTGAACAAGCGGACGCTCAGGTTGCGCTGAACCGGCTCGGCGATGCCGCGGATACCTACCGGCTGGCCTTGGCCCAGGAGCCGAATAATCCGGAATGTCTGCTCAGGCTGTCGCATGTCCTGCTGCGCATGAAAAACTTTGAAGAGTCCTACCATCATGCGCGCCATTTCATTCGCATTGTCAGTGATGTCTCCTATGGATACTACCTGGCCGGTCATGCTGCCAGGGAGACAGGGCGCTGGCAGGAGTCGCGTGCCTATCTGCTGCGGGCTGTGGAGTTGGAGCCTTCCCATGTATATGCACGGGTGCTGTGCTGCATGTCGTCTTTCACGGTATGCCTGAATCAGGCGGAAACTGTTACCATGATGCAGAACTACGCTGATGAGCTTGATAACCTTATTTGCAGCCTTACTCTCGATACTGCAGAACAGATCGATAATGCCGTTGACGGGATAGGCGCATTGCCCCCCTTTTTTCTTCCTTATCTTGGCTGCAACGTAAAAGATTTGCAGGCAAAATACGGCTCCTGGATCTGTTCCGTCATGTCTGCAAAGTACCCACAGTTTACCCATCCGCTGCCACGGCGATCATCAAGCGATAAAATCAAGATCGGTATCGTATCGAATTATTTTCATAACCATTCAAACTGGAAGATTCCCATCAGGGGGTGGCTGGAGCAGCTTGACCGAGAAATGTTTTCAATCCACTGCTTCCACACCGGTGAAATCAGTGACATGGCAACGGAATCGGCTCGTTCGCTGGCCGATTTCTTTCTGCAGAGCAGCGATATGGAAACGCTTGCATCAGCAATCCATGAACAGGGCTTTGATGTACTGATCTATCCGGGAATCGGCATGGATACGGTTACGCTCAAATTGGCTGCTTTGAGGCTTGCGCCGGTCCAGTGTGCGTCCTGGGGACATCCGGTGACAACCGGAATGCCGACGGTGGACTATTTTATCAGCAGTGACCTGATGGAGCCGCCGACTGGCGACGAACACTATACCGAAAAACTTGTTCGGCTTCCCAACTTGTCCATCTGGTACGAACCGGCCGAACTAAAGATGGATGCTTCCGTGAACCTGGACATTTCAGGGCTTGAACAGCATGATGTTGTTTTCCTTTGCAGCCAGAACCTTCTTAAGTATCTGCCCCAGTATGATTTTGTTTTTCCGGCAATAGCCGCGGCGGCAAAAAATGCTCGTTTCATATTTATCGCCAGCCAGGTTTCCGAGCTGACGGAGAAATTTATGCGGAGACTTGAACTGGCATTCCAGGATCATGGGCTCAAGGCCTCGGACCATGTTTTGGTGATGCCGCACCTCAACGCTGCCGATTTTTCGGCTCTGAATGCCCGGATGGATATTTTTCTGGACAGCATCGAATGGTCGGGATGCAATACGGTATTTGAATCACTGCCGTTCAATAAGCCGATTGTTACCCTTCCCGGATCATTCATGCGGGGCAGGCACGCCTATGCGATTCTGAAGATGATCGGGGTTGAAGATACGATTGCCACCAATACGGAAGAATATATTTCCATCGCGGCTCGGCTGGCTCAGGATAAGCAATGGCGAGATGATATTTCGGCCGTGATTTCCAGAAACAAGCGTAAAATTTACCGGGATAGCGCCTGTGTCGCTGAGCTGGAGAAATTTCTGAAGAATGTTTCCGGCAGGAATTCCACCGTATAGTGTTGACAAACCAACGATGCTTTCACTTGAAATTTATAAAAATTATGGTTTTTGAATTTGAATATGAGTTTTTACCGGAGTAACGGATGGCCAGGATAGACGGATATGTAGCCGATATAGAATATATTCATCATTTTTGCCGTGAGCTGGGACCGTCTGCTCTGAATTTAGTGCTGACCATGCAGGGGATAGAGCCGATACCGCTAAACCAAGGCTTCTCGTGTTGTGATTTAGGTTGCGGACAGGGGCTGTCCACGAACATTTTTGCATCCTGCCATCCCGAAGGTCAGTTCCACGGGATTGACTTTAACCGGGCGCATATCCTGGGTGCCCGCGAGTTGTCCAGTCAGGCCGGGCTTGCGAATGCGACCTTCTGGGAGGCATCCTTTGACGATCTCGGGAGGCTTCCGCTGCCGGAATTCGATTTCATCACCCTGCATGGTGTTTATTCCTGGGTCAACGCAGATAACCGTAAACATATTGTTGATTTTATCCGGTGCAAACTCAAGGTCGGTGGTGTTGTTTACGTTAGCTACAACTGTCTGCCTGGGTGGTCTTCCGTAGCACCAATCAGGCAGTTGCTGATCTCCTGTGCCGATATGGAGTCAGGTCTTTTAGAAGAACAGATCAATGTTTCCATCAAGTTTGTGGAGCGACTGAAGTCAATGAATTTGTCCTATTTCAGCAATAATCCCTCTGCAGGTAACTTCTTTGATGAACTCAGTAAGCGCTCCAAAAATTACCTTGCTCACGAATATTTCAACGAGAATTGGGTACCGTTCTATCATGCCGATGTGGTTAAGAATTTTGCTGCGGTAAATTTGACCTTTGCCGGTTCGGCGAGTTTTGTCGACAACCTTGATTTTCTAAGATTTTCACTGGAGGAACAGCATTTACTGAACAGTACTGAGGATCCTGTCTTGAAGGAGACCGTCAAGGATTTTGCAGTGAACCAACAATTCAGAAGAGATGTATTCACCAAGGGACGTAAACGGCTGGTTAATGTTGCTCATCAGGAACTTGTTTCACGGTACCGTTTTGCGTTGGTTGTTCCCAGGGAAAAAGACACGATTACGCTGAACTTCTCCCGCAATGAGGCGCATTATGACCCGGCGTTGTATAAGGCTGTATTGAATGCCCTGGATGAACAGCATCTCTCTCTTGATGATATGCTGCTGAAGCCGGAGATTGCCAGCTTCGGTCCTGAATATGTGCACCAGAGCCTTATGGTTTTACTTTCTGCCAGTTATATACTGCCGGCCGTCGATCCATCACCAGAGGTTATTGTCAGCACCAGGCAATTCAATTATGCAATGCTGGAACGAACGGCTCTTAATATGGAACCACAGTATCTCGCGTCTCCCGTGGTGCAGACCGGCATTAAGCTGGATTGGGTTCAACGGTTACTGCTGTTGTGTGAGCTGACCGACAGTGGTGACCCGTTGTCTTTCGTGTCGAGTATGATGCGAGAGCATAATTATGCCCTGATCAAAGATGGTGCTGCTCTCCAGTCATGGGATGAAAACCTCGAAGAGCTTGGCCGGCAAATAAGATCATTTCATGTCTGTCAGCTACCATTATTGAAGCGTCTGGGGGTGGTCTGATTGTAAATTGGATGGTCGCACTACAGCCGCTTTCTACGTCTCAAATGAACCTAGTTGCGTCGCATACAATATTGGATTTCCTTGCATATCCTTTGGATGTACAAATTTATCCAGATCGGGATAGACACTGCCTAATGATATCTCAAAACAATTGTCCAGTATCCGAATCGGGTGACGCTCAAGATAAGCTATGTCTTTTAGGAACACACAAACGTAATCGCCAAAGTTGGTGTATTGTTCTAAAGCGATGCAATTGTATCCGCATCTCCTTCCCCATTTTGCCAAGGCATTTCCGCTATCGGGGAAAAACCGATAACAGTCCACCGGGAATGCATGATAACCACTCTGTGAGGGCGCATTCAGGTAAAAAAGTCCTTCGGGTTTGAGTACCCGGATAAATTCCAAGAATAACAGCCAGAATATTTCAGAGTGTTCAAAAGTCGATGTACTCACTATAATATCAACCGTATTGTCATGAAATGGAAGTTTATAGGGGTCATCTAAAACGATGTCAACGCCACTGCCTTTTGCTAAGTCTAATCCCAAATAGGAAGCATTACTTGGACAAATTTGCCGGAGCGAACCATTTACGTCTTGCGCCCCAACGTCAATTATATTCACACTGCCTAACCTAGCCACGTAGGCATCGAAGAACCGTTGCCCATTTTCCATAGCGAGTTGATGCATTGAACCTCCCTTGATAACGTGGCAAGCCTGACTTGCACGGCTTTACGTATCATTTATACGCCCAACTTATGGGGGGCATGTCCTCGTGGCAGGATAAGTCAAATACTAGCCAAAGGCAAGGCGCATCTAGGAGCCCTGTGAAGCTTAAGCAGCCACATAATATACATATTGAGGAACCTGATACCCCGGAAGCATGGTTCAGCCGGGGAATTTCATGCATGGAAAAAGCTGATTATTCTGGGGCAGAACTCAGTTTCCGTCGAACAAGGGCGCTGGCTCCAGAGTCGCTGGAAACAATCTTGAATCTTGGTTACGCCCTTGATAAGCAGGGGCGGTCTGCCGAAGCCTTGGCCTGTTACGAGTCGGTTCTGGCTACTGCCCCAGGCAATGCCAAGGCGCGCTATAATCGGGCCATCCACCTGCTTCGAAGCGGAAATCTGGCTGCCGGTTTCGCCGACTACGAGGCCCGTTTTGCGGCCATAAAGAATGCGGACAGCCGTGTCTATGCCCAGCCGCGTTGGGATGGTTCTACTCTGAACGGCCGCAGCATCCTGATCTACTGCGAACAGGGGCTTGGCGATGCCATTCAGTTCAGCCGTTATATCCCGAGTGTGGCAACTCTGGGTGGACGCGTGGTGCTGGAGGTTCAGCAGCCGCTGATATCACTGCTGGCTACACTTTCCGGAGTCGAGAGAGTTGTTGCCAAATCGGAGGTGCCTCCGATCACGGATTGCCATATTCCGCTGTTAAGCCTCCCCCACATCTTCGGGACAACTCTCGATACGGTACCGACCCCGATTCCGTATCTTGTCTCCGATCCCCTAAAAGAAATGGCCTGGCGCCAAATGCTGGCGGATGATGCAAGGTTCAGGGTTGGGCTCGTCTGGCGCGGCAGTGCTACCAATCCAATGGATCAGGATCGTTCCTGTGCGCTAGCCGAACTTGTCCCGCTGCTGGAGATTCCCGGTGTCAGCTGCTACAGCCTCCAGGTGGGGCCTGCCGCGGGTGAAATCGCCTGTCTGCCGCAAGATTGCTTCCCAATAGATATGACGGAGCATCTGTATGATTTTTCAGATACAGCAGCTCTGCTGGCCAATCTTGACCTGGTAATAACGGTTGATACTGCTGTTGCCCATCTGGCAGGCGCCCTCGGCAAACCTGTCTGGATTTTGCTGACACACACACCGGATTGGCGCTGGATGCTTGATCGTTCCGATTCACCCTGGTATCCCGGTGCGCGCCTTTTTCGCCAGCCGAGTCCAGGAGATTGGCCGTCTGTTGTCCGCGAGGTTGCCCAGGCACTCCGGCAACAGTTGTCAACGCCGGCGTTTGTACCGGTTTTTTCTGCCGAGATGCTGGAAACCTCTTTCCAGCAGGCGCTGACATCCATCGAAAATAATGATCCATCTGCCGCCATCCCCGATCTGCGCAATCTCCTCCTGCATCTGCCGGATGATCCGGCTGTCTGGTTTAATCTGGGGCGGGCGCATGATATGGCAGGCCAGCTTGCCGAGGCTGAACACGCCTATCGACAGGCTCTTTTATATAACCCCGGCAGTCCGGCCATCTGGTTTGCTCTTGGTGAAATTCGAATGAGTCAGCGGGCTTATCCTGAGGCGGAGTTTTGCCTTGGCAAGGCACACGGCCTGAAGCCGGAATCGGTTGAAATTCTTCTGAGCATGGGTAGCGCATTGTCGGCGCAGCACAAAACCGTTGAAGCTTTGGATTGTTGCCGAAAAATCCTGACGATCAAGCCCGACTGCGCCGAAGCTATTTACAATATGTCGTTTATTCAGCTCCGTAACGGAGATTACGGGCCTGGTTTTGCCAATTTTGAAGCTCGCTTGGCCATTGAAAAATTTGATATCGATTCACGCAAATATTCACAGCCCCGATGGGATGGTTCCCCTCTGAGCGGCAAGAGTATCCTGATCTACGGCGAACAGGGACTGGGTGATGTAATTCAGTTTGCCCGCTATATCCCGCTTGTTGCCGAACGGGGCGGAAAGGTGGTTTTTGAGGTTGATCCGCCGCTGATCCCCTTGTTTGGAGCTTTCCCCGGTGTAGACCGGATTGTTCCAAAGTCAAAAGAGCCTCCGCAAACCGATGTGTACATCCAGTCGCTCAGCCTGCCGTATATTTTCGGCACAACGATCGAGACAGTGCCGAACCGCGTTCCATACATAATTCCAGACATGGCCAAAGCGACCAGATGGCAGCAGAGACTGGGCAGCAGTAAGGTTTTGCGGGTCGGCCTGGTCTGGCGCGGCAACCCCAAAAATCCGCGTGACAAAGCACGCTCCTGTACCCTGAATACTTTTGCGCCACTTGGCAACCTGCCAAGTGTCAATTTCTACAGCCTGCAGGTAGGAGATGCAGCGGCGGCTGAAGCAGCATCACCACCCGAAGGAATGCAGCTGACGGATTGCTCGGCTCTATTGACCGATTTTACCGAAACGGCGGCACTGATTTCAAATCTTGATCTGCTGATATCCGTTGACACCGCTGTTGCTCACCTGGCGGGGGCAATGGGACGGCAGGTCTGGGTGATTTTGCCGGAAGGCTCGGAGTGGCGCTGGCTGGAGGGGCGTGGCGATACCCCATGGTATCCCACCATGCGGGTTTTTGAGCATGAGCAAGATAGCGATTGGGCTGGGGTGATCCAACGGGTGCGGATTGCGTTGGAAGAGTGGCAGGCTGAAAAGGCAAACAGCGCCGGGGGTATTAATATTGAGACCTGTTACGAGCAGGGGGTCAGGCTCAAGGAATCCGGAGATCTTGAGGGGTCGGAATACTGTTTCAGGCAGATTGTGGAACAACATCCGGAATTGCCGGACCCACAGTATAGCCTGGGAGTTGTGCTGCAGCTCCAGGGGCGACTGCAGGAGGCGATCAGGCACTATCGCAGCGCCATAGCCCTCGACCTTGATTTTGTAAAGGCGCACTACAACCTTGCCAATGCACTTTTGAATTACGGCTCGTATCAGGAGGCCATTCATTCGGTTCAGGCGGTGTTGCAGCATGACCCGCTACATGCCGACGCCCACTGGCTGCTCGGCATGCTCCTGCTACGCTCCGGCGATTTCCTGAACGGATGGAGTGAATATGAGTGGCGCTGGAAAGCCCTGGAGTTTACGTGCCGGATGCCCGCTCTGGGTCGCCCGCTCTGGGACGGTTCCCCTTTGGAAGGAAGAACGCTGCTGATTCATATGGAGCAGGGGCGGGGCGATATGATTCAGTTTATCCGCTATGCTCCGCTGGCGGCTGCCATGGGCGGAAAGGTTGTCGCCTGTGCGACGCCTGAGCTGGTGTCGCTCTTGGCAACGGTTGAGGGGGTTAGTCTGGCGGTGGACCGCAATGGGCCATTGCCGGATTTTGATCTGCACACTCCTGTGCAAAGTCTTCCATATCTGTTCGGGACAACTCTGGAAACAATCCCACGGAATATTCCTTATCTCAGGGCTGACCCGGTCAAGGTGGCAGAGTGGCAGAAGATATTTCGGGATGAGGAACGATTTCGCATCGGCCTGGTCTGGCAGGGCACCCCAACCCACAGGGATGACCATAACCGCTCATGTTCATTAAGTGAGTTTTTAGCGCTGAGCGATCTTATGGGAGTAGATTTCTACAGTTTGCAGATTGGAGCGGGGGCAGAGCAGATCCATGGGTTGCCGGACTGCATAACTGTTTATGATGTCTCCGGACAGATTCGGGACTTCTCGGATACGGCGGCGATTATTGCAAACCTGGATCTTGTAATCAGCGTGGATACGGCCGTGGCCCATCTGGCCGGGGCGCTGGGAAAACCGGTCTGGACAGTGTTGCCGTATGTGTCTGAATGGCGTTGGTTGCTCGGTAGGGATGATACACCCTGGTATTCCACCATGCGTCTTTTCAGGCAGACATCGCCAAGCGATTGGAAGAGCGTTTTCAGCCGATTGAGAGATGAGCTGGCATCGCTGCTTGGCAGCGCTGATTCGCTTAACCAATGGGGGATCAATCTGCTGAAATCCGGCTCTGCCGGAAGGGCTGAACGGGCATTTTCAAGAGCTGTAGCGAGCGCGCCCGATAATGTTGAATTCCATTGCAACCGGGGCGTGGCGCTCGATGCTCAATGCAGTTATGAAGCGGCTATCGCATGCTATCAGGAGGCGTTGTCTTGTAACCCGGTTTCCATTAACGCAATGTTCAACATGGGGAATACGTATGTATCCCTCAATAAGCTGGAAGAAGCTCGTGCATGTTATGAGCGCGTAATTGAGCTGAATCCGAACTTTGTAGCGGCTCATCTCTGTCTTGGGGAAGCTGCTAAAACCTTGCAGGATTTCACGCTGGCACGGACAGAATTTGAGCAAGCGGCAGCTATTGATTCTAATTGCGCGGATGCTTTTCAGGGGATTGCTGAGATCTGCCAAGCGGAGGAGCGCTATCATGATGCAATAGTCTCCTACGGCCGGGCTCTGGAGCTCAGACCGGGAAACGCTGCCTCCCTTAACATGATGGGAACGGCGTATCAGTCCATCGAGCAGCTTGACAAAGCTGAAGAGTGCTATCGTCATGCTCTGGCTTTGACACCCGATCAACCAACGCTGCTCAACAATCTTGCCGCAGCACTTAATGCTCAAGGACGTTTGGATGAGGCGGTTAGGGTATATCGCCATCTTCTTGAAATTGATCCGGATTATGCGGATGGGCATTGGAATCTTTCAGTAACCCTGCTTGCCATGGGGGCCTATTCCAAAGGATGGGAGGAATTCGAGTGGCGCTTCAGAAAGGCAGACCCGGTACCGTCCCGCCATTTTTCCCAGCCTCGCTGGGAGGGCTCCGATCTGGCTGGAAGAACGATTCTGTTACATGCCGAACAGGGTTTTGGAGATACCATCCAGTTTTCCAGATATGCTCCTTTGGTGGCGCAGCGAGGGGGAAATGTCATCATAGAGTGCCAGGTGCATGCCCTGAAAGGATTGTTGCAATCACTCGACGGTATTACCGAAGTAATCGTCAGCGGAGAGCCTTTGCCGCATTTCGACTGCCACCTACCACTGATGTCGCTTCCGTTGGTTTTCGGCACAACAATCGAGACGATACCGTGTCAGGCTCCATACCTTGCTGCTGACCCACAAGTTGGCGAAATTTGGCGGCAACGATTGGGTGTGTCTGGTCGGTTCAAGGTAGGATTGGTCTGGTATGCCAAACAGAGCCAGGTGCTTAATCGCAAGCGCTCCTGTCCGCTCAAATTCTTTTCTCCATTGTGGAAGGTCAATGGGGTTGAGTTCTATACTCTGCAAATCGGAGTCGGCACTGATCAGCTTGAAGATTTTGCCAACGATCATGAAATCATCGATTTGACCCGTAATATCGATGGATTTGCCGATACGGCCGCCTTCATAGCCAGCCTTGATCTGGTGATTACCATCGATACTGCTGTTGCTCATCTGGCAGGTGCGCTCGGTGCAAGGACGTGGGTGATTCTTTCTCATGTTGCTGAGTGGCGTTGGTTGTGCCAGCGTGAGGATAGCCCCTGGTATCCGACCATGAGGCTTTTCCGCCAGCCAAGCGCCGGTGATTGGCCCGCGTTGATGGCATTAGTCGCTGAAGCTTTGGACAACTGTGTGCGAGTGGGACCGAAGCCATTGGACAGGGTACCATTTCATTCGAGACTGCGAGTCGGTTTGGCGTGGTCCGGGCGTCAGGACAATCCGCTTAACCGTAAGCGCAGTTGTCCGTTTGCGACACTGGCGCCGCTGCTTGAACTGCCGGACATCACTTTTTTTTCGTTGCAGCTTGATTCCCCAGATGGGGTGGATACTCAATTGATTGATCTTACCGACCAGATTCACGATTTTGAGGACACAGCTGCCCTGATGGCAAACCTTGACCTGATAATCTCGATTGACACGTCGGTTGCCCACCTTGCTGCCGCTACCGGTCGCCCAACCTGGGTGCTACTCTCTCATGTCGCAGATTGGCGCTGGTTGAAAGACCGGGTTGACAGTCCCTGGTACCCCGGAATCGAATTGTTCCGTCAACCGGACCATGGTGACTGGGAGGCTGTTGTTGGTAAGGTGGCCGACCGCTTGAAACAGTTTTCCGGCAAGCAGTCGCAAGAACCGCGGCTGAAACGACAGACGGCTGGTTTTATCCCGTCACATGAGCGTCTGTTGCTGGAACAGCTTCTGGAAAGCAAGCAGCATTCGGTGCGACGCAATTCCGTTTCTCCTGACGCCCACCTGGACGTGGGGGCAACTCTGTCGCTATTAGGCAGGGATAACGAAGCCGCCGACTCGTTTCGACGTGTACTGGAACTTGACCCTGAACATGTCGCAGGCCACCTGAATCTGGCTTATGCTCTCCTGGCGTTGGGAGAATATCCTGAAGGGTGGCGCCATCTTGAATGGCGACTGCAACGGATTCCACCGGGACAACTCCCTCCCTGGCCAATGCTTCAGCCCAATAACTTTGGTACACATCCAGCAGGCTCAACCTTGTTGGTGCATTGTGAACAGGGATATGGGGATACGATCCAGTTTGTCCGTTTTTTGCCGCTACTTGTGGATGCCGGGTACCGGGTTGTTGTGAGTTGCCAGCCGCCGATTGCCTCGCTGGTGGCCTCAATCAACGGAGTCTCCCAGGTTGTCAGACACGGAGAGCAATTACCTGTCTGCGATTTGCAGGTGCTGCTGCTCAGTCTTCCCTGTCTGTTTTCCACGACGCTGGAAACGCTGCCGACCTTTATCCCCTACCTTGTTCCCAACTCCAGGTTGATCGACAGGTGGCGAACCAGGTTGAATAATTTTTATAGCGAGCACCAAAAAAAAACTAAAGTATTTTCCACGCCGGACGATAATCATTAGTAAGCGCAGAAAGCGCAACCGGTGACAATGCCGGAACAACCCAGAAAGGAGCACGACCATGGCAGTTTCAGACATCTCCCTTACCGCAGGCATGAGGAACAACCTTCTCGCTCTTCAGAAAACAGCAACTCAGTTATCATCCACCCAGGATAGATTGAGCAGCGGCAAACGCGTAAATACCGCTCTTGACAATCCGACCAACTTCTTTGCCGCCGCAGCCCACATGGACCGCGCCAGCGACCTGAACGACCGTAAAGACGGAATGAGCGAAGCCGTTCAGACCATCAAAAATGCCGATAACGGCATCAAGGCCATCACCTCTTTGATTCAGGCCGCCAAAGGTCTTGCCAGCTCGGCCTCCGCTACCAGCGACACTCTGTCGCAGGTCACTTACGAGAGCCAGTTCCTGCAAATCAAGAGCCAGATAACTACGCTGGCCAGTGACTCCGGCTATCGTGGCACCAACCTGCTGACCGATGGAACCCTGGCCATCGAGTTTGCTCCCAAGGCAGGCGATGCCAAGCTTACTGTGGCTGGATTTAAGGCCGATGCAGTAGATTTGGGAATTACTTCCGTTGTTAACTGGGCAGTTGCTGGAAACCCGGCCAGTGCTTTGTCCTACATGGATACTGCTCTGACAACTCTGCGCACCAAGTCTTCAACCCTGGCCAGCAACCTGTCGGTTATCACCACTCGTCAGGAATTCACGGACAG
>MHXL01000102.1:13473-13873 GCA_001824455.1 Desulfuromonadaceae bacterium GWB2_53_15 | reverse complement strand
ATTGTCCAGCTTGTTGCGCAGCATCTCGGAACAACTCATGATGACGGTCAGGATATTATTAAAATCGTGGGCAACCCCGCCGGCCAGCGTTCCGATGGACTCCATTTTTTGGGATTGACGGAGCTGAGCCTCAAGGATGCGATGCTTACTAACGTCTATCCCCAGACTGGCGACCCCGATCACTGCCCCGGAAGCGTCCCGCAAAAGAGTATTATCCCAGACAATCGGGAGTTCGACGCCGTTGCGGCTAAGGATCCCGTTCTCATAATGCGAGCTGATTTCACCAGTGGAAAGCCCCTGTCGGAACATGGCCTTGATTGCATCCCTGATTTCAGCTTGGATGAAGGTATCAAACCAGTTCCGGCCCATAACCTCATCGCGGGTCCAGCCCGTGAGCTGA
>MHXL01000102.1:11178-13457 GCA_001824455.1 Desulfuromonadaceae bacterium GWB2_53_15 | reverse complement strand
AGAAGATGACATTGCCCTGCTCATCAAGCATGACCGCAATCATATGAACCTGCTCCATAAGTTCCCTGAAGCGGCGTTCCGACTCGCGGAGCGTTTCCTCAGCCTGTTTCCAGGCGGTTATGTCTCTTGCAATAGCGCAGTTGAATTCTTTCGCGCCATAGGCGATGAAGTTGGCCGACATTTCTATGGGATAGCATTCCCCTGACTTTGCTCGATGAAACGATTCGAACCGGAGGCATTGCTTTTTCCGCAGCTCATCCCAGTGTTGCGACCAAAACTCGCTCTGGCAACCGGCATCTATATCGGCCATGTTCATCGAACACAGCTCTTCCGAACTGTACCCGAGACGTTGGCAAGCCGCCTGGTTTACGTAAAAAACACGAGCATCCTTATCCACCCAAAAGATCATATCAGCCGACATATCGATGCTGAACTGACAGAGCAGCAATTTCTGCTGCTGCTGTTCGAGTTTATCGTTGATTTCCTTGAAACCGGCAACGTAGCGGCGAATCAGTACAAATAGAAGGATCGATGTTACCAGAATGAAAAACCAGCCTTTGAGAATGGCAATCTGCAACATCCGGCGTTGATCGCTCACCATGAGATCCAGCAGGGAATCGGAAAAGAAGATCCACAAGCAGCTGAAAACGGCGTACATCACCACAATCTTGCTCGGGATCGAACGGGGATACTGCAGATTCGGTCTGGTCGGCTTCATTACCATCCTTTTAAGTGCTTGATCGAAGTTTTTTCTGCCAGCACCAATAAACGGGATAAGTACGTTCGCAATATCATTTCTGCAAGATACATAGGTAGCTTGCTAAAGAAGTACATCTGCAGTTCCTGCGATGTTTCGAAGTATATACATAATCCTTAATTATGTAAAACTAGTTTGGACGAACATGAGCACGCGGATAAAAAAAGGAGGCCGCCCCTTGCTGGGACGGCCTCCTTCTCGGTTATGGCAGGCTTGCTATTCGATTTTATGCAGCGCTCAGCGTGCTCATAGCTGTGAGCAGACTAAAAAGGCTTCCGGCGCGCCTACCAGGACTTGCTCCCGTGGCAGGAGTTCGAGCAGGTGCGCGACGACGCGTTCCAGCCGATGGTGCTGGCCACGTTCTTGACACCGTTACTGTGCGTTGCCGTGTTCACTGACGTGGTGCTAAAGCCTGATCCGTGACAAGTGGCGCAAGATACATTTTTGCTTCTATGTTTCGAATGCTCCCCTGTCGCTGGAGGAATGGCGTGGCAACTCCCGCACGCCGGGGTCGGTGCCGGTGTTGGTGTGATGGCAGCCAGGGCAGCGGCGATAGCTGTCACCTCTGCTGACGAGAGGCTTGAAAGATAGCCCATGTTGCCGACATTGCCGCTGATGGCAGCCTGAGTACGAGCGACCGATGCACCGGCCTTGCCGGATGTAGCCAGCGGGCCATGGCAACCGGCACAGCTGCCGGCATAAAGGGCGGCACCGTCCGGTGCTGGCGCTGGCGCAGGAGTTGGGGTCGGTGCCGGAACAGGGGCGGGTGCGACGCTAGCCAGGGCAGTGGAGATAGCTGTCACCTCTGCTGACGAGAGGATTGAAAGATAGCCCATGTTGCCGACATTGCCGGTGATGGCAGCCTGAGTACGAGCAACCGATGCGCCGGCTTTGCCGGACGTAGCCAGCGGGCCATGGCAACCGGCACAGTTGCTGACGTAAAGGGCGGCGCCGTCTGGTGCCGGTGCCGGTGCCGGGATCGGCGTTGGTGCAGGCGTCGGAACAGGTGTCGGAGTAGGAGTGGCCGGCGTCAAGGCGGTTACAATAGCTTGAACCTCCGTAACAGTCAGCTGTGAGAGAGGTCCCATGCCGCCAACGTTATTCGTAATCGAGGTCTGCAGCCGGGCAATCGTAATTCCCGTTTTGCCGGATGTTGCCAAAGAACCATGGCAACCGGCACAATTGGTAGCGTACAAAGCAGCACCGTCCGGTGTCGGGCTAGGTATTGGTGTAGGCACAGGCATAGGCTCGGGAGTCGGTGTCGGTACTGGTGTCGGCATAGGTGTAGGCACAGGTACCGGGGTCGGTACCGGGGTCGGCACTGGGGTCGGCACTGGGGTCGGCGCAGGGTCAACCAGATTAAGAACGGCAACAATCGCTTGTCGGACTGCGGTTGTCAGGCTTGACAGGAACCCCATGCCACCGGCATTGGCGCTAATGGCACTATCAAGGCGAGCGGCACTCATCCCCTGTTTGGTTGATGTCGCCAGCGGCTGGTGGCAACCGGCACAACTGGTGCCGT
>MHXL01000102.1:9997-11160 GCA_001824455.1 Desulfuromonadaceae bacterium GWB2_53_15 | reverse complement strand
TCACAGGCACAGGGGTCGGCACAGGGGTCGGAGTCGGTACAGGAGTCGGAGCTGGAACCGGTGTCGGCGTCGATCCAGCGGGGTTGAGGACGGTTACTATTGCCTGAATATCAGCCGCGGTGAGAGAGGAGAGAGAACCCATACCCCCTACTTTGCCGCTGATGGCATTCTGTGTACGGACAACCGAGATACCGGTCTTGCGTGAACTTGCCAGAGCCCCATGACAACCGGCACAATTGGCGGCATACAGCGCAGCGCCATCAAGAGTTGGAACCGGATTCGGATTCGGCGTTGGAACAGGGGTCGGCGTTGGAACAGGGGTCGGAGCTGGAACCGGATTCGGCGTTGGGGCAGGCGCAGTCGTTGCTCCGCCCAGCGCATCCACGATAACTTGTAGATCAGCAGCGTTGATACCGGTGACAGCCCCCATCCCGCCCAGGTTGGCAGTTATGGCCGACTGGGCAGCTACTGCCGATACACGCCCTTTCAGGTCGGATGAAGCGATATCGCCGTGACACCCGGCGCAGTTGGCCATGTAGAGCGCGGATCCGATTGATGGCATTACTACGGGTGGCGGGCTGGCGGTCATATTCAACATGCCGGCCGCTATGTTCTGGGCTTGGGCGGTAAAAACAGGCGAATTGCCGACTTTGGTGGTAATGGTTACGGCACCGTTGGCGACGGCTATTGTCACCGCATCCATCATGGCGTCAATACCGGTGTGATTGGCATCGAAACTGCCATGCAGGACGTCGAAACCCTGCACGCCGTACTGAGCCATCAGGGGCGACAATGCTGTTTGCAGATCCTTGAGCGCCACTGGCATTTTGGCATCTGCCGTTTCAAGATCAGCCGGGGTGTGGTTTGTGTAGAAGGTATCCAGATTCGAACCGGCAACGGCCTGGGCCACAACCATCGTGGTCAGCGGGGTGATGTTGGTGATCCCGGCATCACTGGCCAAAGAGTAAAGATTATGCCCGCCACTAGCGTCAGAGTAGGTAGCTTTGACCATATACGGTGGAGTCAGTCCATCGACATGAAATGCGTAGGAACCGTCACTGGCAGTTCTGGTGGCGAGTTTTTTGGGGGGGGCCGAAGAATCCGTCAGGTACACCGAGCCGCTGACGGGAGCGCCTGTTGCGGCAACACCGGTTACCATTTTT
>MHXL01000102.1:6697-9924 GCA_001824455.1 Desulfuromonadaceae bacterium GWB2_53_15 | reverse complement strand
GCGTCATCAGGGCTGCTGCTATAATAGATCTCATGCATGTCTCCTTGCTTTCGATTCCCCAAAATCGAGGATCTTACGGTAAAATTATCGATAGTTCGGCGACCTGGCTGTCTGCGTGAGACCCTTAGGCTTTCCGTCCCATCCTCACGGATGGTTTAGTATTATCGACTATCGCGCGTGTAATGACTGCTTAAACGAGCGAAGTTGAATCGGGCTAACCAGCGATCATATCTCCTCCTTTCAGGCGCCAATAAAAAAAGCCGGGCGCTTGTATATCGATTTATCGATATTTCGGCGACCCGGCTGTCTCGGTGAGACCCTTGAGCTTTCCGTCCTACCCTCGCGGATAGTTTAGTATTGTCGTGTATCTGCCAACTTGGTTTAGTTTGTAATTTTAATTAAGACTAGTCGCTGCAACCAAATAAGTCAAGAATAAATTCGCCCGTCACCATTCACTTCTTCCACCAGATCTGCTATTGTCAGGTTTCAACACAATGGAGCATCCAGCGGAGTCACCATGCACCACGGCGGGATCTACGAAGAAGAAATTGCGGGCAAGGCCTATGACACTCGTATCCTGAGGCGTTTTGCCACCTATGTGAAACCGTATCGCGCAGCCATGGTTGTGGTGCTGCTCATTCTGCCCCTGGTGGCGGCCTGTCGGCTGGCCCAACCCTGGATAATCAAGCTGGCCATCGACGACCACATCATTACCGCCCGACTCGCCGGCCTGGAAGGCATTGCTGCGCTGTTTCTGGGAATTCTGCTGACCGAAGCGCTGCTTTCCTACCTGGAGGTGTACCTGCTCCAGTCACTCGGGCAGCGGATCATGGCCGACATACGCGACGAGTTGTACCGGCACGTCATGCGCCTGCCCGTCCCCTGGTTCGACCGCACTCCGGTCGGCAGCGTGGTTACCCGCCTGACCAGCGATGTGGAAGTGCTGGGAGAGATGTTCGCTTCGGGGATAATAACCATCGTGGGCGACATCCTGCTGCTGATCGGTATCGTCTCGGTCATGCTCTGGATGAATCTGAAGCTGTCACTGGTGACCTTTTCCATTCTGCCGCTGCTCTTTTACGTTGCCTGGGCCTTCCGGCGCAGGATGCGCCAATCCTTCCGCGAGGTGCGCGCCCGCCTGGGAAACCTCAACGCCTTCCTGGCGGAATGCATCGGCGGCATGCCCATTGTCCAGGCTTTCAACCGCCAACGGGATGAGGCCCGCCGCTTCAGCGAGTTGAACGCATCCTACCGGGATGCCAATATGCCGGTCATCTTCTGGGATGCCTCGCTGTACGCCATAGTCGAAGCGCTCTCTTCCGTGGCAGTAGCCCTGTTGATCTGGTACGGCGGCGGCGAGATCCTGCGTGGTGCGCTGACCTTCGGCATCCTGGTGGCATTTATCCAGTATATCGAGAAGTTTTTTGCGCCCATCCGGGATCTTTCGGCCAAATATTCCGTCATGCAGGGCGCCATGGCTGCCCTGGAACGGATCTTTGCATTGCTGGATACACCAGAGGGACAAGGGGCAAGCGGCAAGGGTCTTCAAGGCAAAATTCGTGAAACCAACTCTGATTCCGGTTTTCCCCTTACCCCTTGCCCCTTGTCCCTTGCCCCTTTGATCGAACTCCGCAACATAACCTTCGCCTACCGCGAGGGTGAAAATGCCCTGGAAAATTTCAGCCTCATTGTCCGCCGGGGTGAGCGGGTAGCCTTGGTCGGCGAGAGCGGCGGCGGCAAGACCACGGTCACACGACTGCTGACCCGCCTGTACGAGATTGACGCCGGCAACATCTTCATCGAGGGCCTGGATGTACGCAGCATGTCACAACAGGAACTCCGGCGCCGCATCGGAATTGTTTTGCAGGATCCCTGCCTGTTTGCCGGCAGTATCGAGTTCAACATCTGTCTGGGCGATGAAGAAGCAAGGCAACGGGTGCAACAGGCAGCGGCCATTGTGGGCGCCAATCGCTTTATCGAACGACTGCCGGCCGGTTACCAGGAAGAGGTGCGTGAGCGCGGAAGCAACTTCTCGGTCGGCGAAAAGCAGCTGATCTCCTTTGCACGGGCCGTAGCATTCGACCCGGAGGTTCTTGTGCTGGACGAGGCTACAGCCAGTGTCGACACGGCCTCGGAGCAGATGATCCAGGAGGGGCTTAGAGGACTGATGCAGGGGCGCACCTCGCTGGTCATCGCCCACCGTCTCTCCACCATCCAGGATGCGAATCGGATCGTGGTCGTGCACCGCGGCCGCAAGATGGAAGAAGGCACCCACCAGGAGTTGATGCTAGCGCAGGGGCTCTATTATAAGCTTCACCAGCTTCAGTTCAACGTTACCTGAACCGTATACGCAAGTCCGCCCCGGCAGTATTGCATAACAACAGCTAACCTGATAATTTGAATTCATTATTCCTATCCATAATCAAGGTGAACCTTACTGGAGACTATCATGTGCACCACCTGCGGCTGCGGTCCCAACGACCTGACCGGACATAACCACGATCATGAGCATGCCGGCCATCATCACGACCATGGGCATGACCACCACAAACACAAGCACCATACACACGCCCCTGATGACCACCACGCCAAGGGCACACGGACAATCATTGCCATCGAGGAGGATATCCTGGCAAAGAACAACCGCCTGGCCTCCTTTAACCGCGCCCTGTTCAAGGATAAAGGGATATTTGTCCTCAACCTGGTCAGTTCGCCCGGCTCGGGCAAAACGACCTTGCTGGAACGAACCCTGCGCGACCTGAATGGAAAACACCGCTTCGCCGTGATCGAGGGTGACCAGCAGACCGACAACGATGCCCAGCGCATCGCCGCCACCGGCGTGCCGGTCAGGCAGATCAACACCGGCAGCGGCTGTCACCTGGACGCCCACATGGTCATGCACGGCACAGAGGGTTTCGATCTGGACAACCTCAACATCATGATGATCGAGAACGTCGGCAACCTGGTCTGCCCGGCATCCTTTGACCTGGGCGAACATCACAAGGTCGTCGTGCTCTCCGTCACCGAGGGCGAGGACAAACCGCTCAAGTACCCGCAGATGTTCCACAACTCAGCGGTCATGCTGCTCAACAAGACCGATCTGCTGCCCCATCTGGATTTCGATGTGGAAAAATGCAAGCAATTCGCGCAAAGGGTCAGCCCCGGAATCACCATCTTTGAAGTCTCGGCTAAAACCGGGGAAGGTATGGACGCGTGGTACCAATGGC
>MHXL01000102.1:6482-6624 GCA_001824455.1 Desulfuromonadaceae bacterium GWB2_53_15 | reverse complement strand
CGCCCCTTTGTCTACCGTCTGGCCCGCGACCTTGGCCTGACCGGTTGGGTGCGCAACACCCCGGCCGGGGTCGAGGTCGAAATTCAGGGCGTAGCGGAAGAACTGGCTGTGTTCGCTCAACGGCTCTCCGGCAATGCGCCGC
>MHXL01000102.1:6091-6305 GCA_001824455.1 Desulfuromonadaceae bacterium GWB2_53_15 | reverse complement strand
CATGGCCGGCTTTCCCATGTGTCCCGCTTGCCTGGAGGAGTACCAAGCCCCTGACAATCGGCGCTTCCATGCCCAACCCATAGCCTGCCCGGCCTGCGGTCCGCAGGTGCGCCTGCTGGCAGTCGATGGCTGCGTGCTGGCTGAAAAGGATGAGGCAGTCACCAGGGCGGTTGCGCTCCTCAAAACCGGCCGGATCCTGGCCGTCAAGGGGATC
>MHXL01000102.1:2975-6013 GCA_001824455.1 Desulfuromonadaceae bacterium GWB2_53_15 | reverse complement strand
AAGCCGTTCGCCGTCATGGCGGCCGACCTGGCCATTGCCCGGAACCTGGCCCTGCTGGATGACACCGAGGAACGCCTGCTGGCTGGTCCGGAGAGCCCGATTATCATCGCCCGTAAAAGCCGCGACTGCCCGGTTTCAGAACTGGTAGCCCCCAACAACGGCTGGCTGGGATTGATGCTGCCCTATGCGCCGCTGCATCACCTGCTGTTCAATAAAGAGCAAGAATCATGTATCAAGGGTCAGACAGGGTCTTTTTCTTCCCTTGCCGCTTGCCCCTTGCCGCTTGCCCCTTTTTTCACCGCTCTCGTAATGACCAGCGCCAACATCTCCGATGAACCGGTCGCCTTTGAGGACGATGATGCCATCAAACGCCTGGGCGCTATCGCCGATTACTTTCTGGCCCACGACCGTCCCATCCACATTCGCAGCGACGATTCGGTCATGCGCGTATTCCAAAACAAGCCGATCTTCTACCGCCGGGCCCGGGGTTACGCCCCGCGGGCAGTAAAACTGCCCTTCGAGGTGCCGCCGATCCTGGCAGTCGGCGCAGAACTGAAAGGGGCGGTCTGTCTGGCAAAGGGTGCGCGGGCCTTCCTCAGCCAGCACATCGGAGACCTGCAAAACAGTGTCACCTGCGATGCATTCCGAGGCACGATCGATCATTTGACCGGTATATTGGAGATCAGCCCGCAGGTGGTTGCCTGCGACCTGCATCCCGACTACCTATCCTCAACCCATGCCGCGGAATCCGGCCTGCCGGTGATCAGGGTTCAGCACCACCACGCCCACCTGGCAGCCTGCATGGCCGAAAACGGCCTGGACGGCAATGTGATCGGCATCATCTTCGATGGCACCGGTTATGGCAGCGACGGTACGGTCTGGGGCGGAGAATTCCTGGTCGGCGGTTATGACGGCTTCCAGCGGGCCTGCCATTTCCGCACCGTGCGACTCCCCGGGGGCGATGCGGCTGTGCGCGAGCCCTGGCGCATGGCGCTGGCCTATCTATATCAATCCATGGGTAACAAGGCATTTGCGCTGAGACTGCCGGTGACCGGTTTTCTGACTGCTGCAGAGGAGCAGCTTTTTACAACCATGCTTGACAAGGGCCTGAACAGCCCGCTAACCTCCAGTTGCGGCAGATTGTTTGATGCCGTTGCAGCGCTTCTTAATATACGACATACCGTGTCTTACGATGGGCAAGCAGCCATTGAACTGGAGGCGCTGGCCGAGACGGCGCCGGACGATACAGGAGTGAAGTCCCCCTTGATAAAGGGGGATTTAGGGGGATTTGCCTTTGACGTCAAAATCAAATCCCCCCCGGCCCCCCTTTATCAAGGGGGGAGCTATCGATACAAAATTGTTTTCAATGAGAAAAAGCCTCTCCATCTGGACTTTTCAACAATGTTCCCGCAGATCCTGGCCGATATGGCAGATGCTGTCCCAACAGCCGTCATTGCCCGCCGTTTTCACCGGACAGTGGCAGAGGCCGCTATCCAGACCTGCGCCAACATCGCCGATGCCACCGGCCTGGACCGCGTTGTCCTCTCCGGCGGCGTTTTTCAGAATCGCCTCCTGAGCGAAATGATATATACTGGCCTGACCAGACAGGGCTTGCAGGTATTCACCCATCGCCTGGTGCCGGCTAATGACGGCGGCATTGCCTTGGGACAAGCGGCAATAGCTGCCTGGCAATTAAATATGAACAAAGGAAACTGATATGTGTCTTGGCGTACCCATGAAGATAATCACGAAAGACGGCGACACCGTCCTGGCCGAGGTGGACGGCGTACAAAAGGAAGCCAGCATCATGCTGCTGGCTGAAGAGGTCAACATCGGCGATTACATTATCGTCCACGCCGGCTTCGCCATCTCGCGACTGGATGAAGAATACGCCCAGGAGACCTTGCGCTTGATGAAAGAGATTTTCTCACCCGAGGATATGCAATGAAATTTCAAGATGAATTCCGCGACCGCGAACTGGTGCGGATCATGGCCGACAACATTCGCCGCATGGCCGAGCGACTGGCCGCACCGGTCAACTTCATGGAAGTATGCGGCACCCATACCATGTCCATCTACCAGTACGGCATCCGTTCGCTCCTGCCGGAAAACGTCCGGCTTGTCTCCGGTCCCGGCTGCCCGGTCTGCGTGACTCCGGTCGGTTATGTGGATCAGGCCATCGCCTGCACGGCCGATGCTAACAATATCGTGGCCACCTTTGGCGACATGCTGCGCGTGCCCGGCAGCCGCACCTCGCTGATGGAGGAACGCGCCCAGGGCGCCGACGTGCGCATCGTCTATTCGCCGCTGGACGCGGTTGCCCTGGCCAAGGACAATCCCGAGCGCCGGGTGATCTTTCTGGGGGTCGGCTTCGAGACCACGGCGCCGGCCATTGCCGCCAGCATCCTGGAGGCGGCCCGGCTGGGGCTTGCCAATTATTGCGTCCTGGCGGCCCACAAGACCATGCCGGTGCCGATGGAAATCCTGACCGCCGATCCGGATCTGGCACTTTCCGGCTACCTCTGCCCGGCCCACGTCAGTACCGTTATCGGCGGCAACGCCTACAAGCCGCTGGTGTTCAAACACCATATCCCCTGCGTAGTCACCGGTTTCGAACCGGCCGATGTCATGCAGGGCATCGAGATGCTGCTGGCCCAGGTCCTGGCGGGAGAAAGCCGGGTGGAGATCCAGTACAGCCGGGCAGTGACCTGGGAGGGCAACCCCAAGGCGCAGAGGATCCTGGGGTTGGTCTTTGAACCGTGCGATGCCGCCTGGCGCGGCCTGGGAATTCTTCCGGGGAGCGGCCTGTCCATCAGGCCGGAACTGGCGGCATTCGATGCAGAGCAGGTGCTGAAGCTGGCCGAACCGGAGGGCTGGGAAAACCCGGCCTGTCGCTGCGGCGATGTACTCAAGGGCAAACTGGCCCCCTTCGACTGCCCGCTGTTTGCCACGGCCTGCACACCTGAGGCCCCGGTCGGCGCCTGCATGGTCTCCAGCGAAGGAACCTGCGCCGCCGCCTACAAATACGGGAGATAATC
>MHXL01000102.1:0-2778 GCA_001824455.1 Desulfuromonadaceae bacterium GWB2_53_15 | reverse complement strand
GTCAAGATCGGACTCAATGTCCACTTCGTCAATGCCGCCATGAATCAGATCCGGCACTTCCTGCTCAATCTGGTCGACAGCAATTATTCCGATCGTGAGCAGCGTCGCATCCTCAGGGAAGCGACCGAGAAGATGCTCGACATGAATCTGGATGTGATGAGTACCTCCTACCGCGAAGAGGAGATGAAAAAGGTTTTCGTATCGCGCAAGGTCGAGTCTTTCCTGATCAAGGCCACCGAACGTTTCACCTATGGCCTGAACCTGGCGCTGGTGCTGGCCCTGGCCGGCGTCTCCCTCTCCGTTGTGGCGCTGTTTGTCTGGGACATCGCCCATATTTTTCGCGGTGACATGGAGAAAGGCATTCTCAGCGCCCTGGGCGAACTGCTGATCCTCTGGATGATGATTGAACTTATGGACAATGAGATCAAGAACCTGAAAGGCGGCAGGTTCAATATCCTGGTATTCATCGGCGTGATCATCGTTGCCATGATCCGCGAGATCCTGATTTCCACCCTGCGCCACGACGACCTGACCACCCAGGCTTTCCTGGCCGGCACCCTGCTGATCCTGGGGATCGTCTACTATCTGGTATCACTCGCCCAGAAAGAGCATCAGAAGGTCTGACGAATGAGCGCCTACTCCCACATTCTGGCCGGTTTTTCACTCGGGTTTCGCCATCGCCGCGCGCTGTGGCGTGTGCTGCAGGCGACCCCCAAAAGCAGTTGCATACTCTCGCTCGCCCCCGAGCAGTTGAAGTCGTCGGGAATAGCGGCCCTGGCACTCGATTTCGATGGTGTCCTGGCCCATCACGGCGCTCCACAGCCGCTCCCCGAGGCGGTGGCATGGCTCAATCAATGCCAACGCGTCTTCGGCGGAGAAAATATCTTTATTCTTTCCAACAAGCCGACTGAAGGGCGCAAGGCCTGGTTCAAGGAGCACTACCCCGCCTTCCGTTTCATTTCCGGTGTCCGCAAGAAGCCCTATCCGGACGGACTCATCGAAACAGGGGAACTCGCCGGAGTCCCCCTGGATTCTATCCTGATGGTTGATGACCGCCTGCTGACCGGCTGTCTGGCTGCCCTCAACGCCGGAGCCCGCCCCAGTTACATCCGCAAGCCCTATGCATCGTACCGTCACCGCCCGCTGGCCGAGCTGTTCTTTATGCTGCTGCGCTCAGCCGAGCGGGTTTTTATCACCCTTCTCTCTCCCTATTGACCTCTGTTTTTCTGCACACTCCCAATTATTTGCCCTGCACTGCAGCCAGCATCTTTTTCTGGTTGACTGTTGTTCATGTCGAGGAGTAGAAGAAGACTATTATATTTTTAATTTTATATTTTGAATACATAGCCGTTCTTTCGATGAAAATGGCAGTAAGCGAATCCTGCTTGCTCGTAGTGCAATTTATCAGGGGGGATAATATGAGTATAACTATCAACAATTTATTTTTGGTAGCTGCTGCAATGGTTCTTCTCGCTGCATGTTCCGGCCCTAGAACTGTTTTCAAGCCTGTAACAGATTACAATTATGACCAGGTAACTACTCAAAATGTTATCAAGCTGTCAAAAATTGTAATAAATGGTTCTTTGAAACAAAGAACAGCCAATCTTATCCCTCCGGTTATCGCAGGATTTTCAAAAAACAATAAATCAATAAGTTTAGTGGATGACAATAAAATAAGCTATTTTGACAGCGAGCTTATCTTGAGCATCGACACAAAATCATCATTAAGTTATGGCGATTATTTTAAAACGATTCCTTTGGTAAGTTCTGTAGGTATGTATGGCAGGGGCATCGATTTCGATTGGGAGGCCGATGTAAATTATGTTTTTAATGATGAAAAGGGCAGCGCAATTGAGAATGGCGTTATCAAGCTGGAAGGCTCGGATCGATACAAACCGATGATGGCGGAGACTGCCCTTAGCGCTTACGTTGGAATAGGGCCAACCGTTTTAATGTACCCTGACAATGATTCAGCTCAAATCATTGGAGACACCTTGCTAACCGTAGCTGGTGAGGAAATCGCAAAGAGACTGTCTTCCAATAAAATCAAAGCATTCCTTGCTCAACAAGAAAAACAACGGGACGGCATGGATGTAAAGACCTATGCAGAATTCCTGGATAAAAAGAAGCGGATGGAAAAAGAACGCGAAATTGCAAAAACGGAACGGCTTAAAGACTTGGAGGTGCAGGTTAGGTCCATGGATCAGCTTGCCGACATAAAATCAGGCACCGTTATGGTACTGGGCATTGGCGTGAGTAAATACCAAAGCACGCAAATACCAGCTCTGAAATATGCGGACAGGGACAGCCAAAGAATTGTCAGCCATTTTAAGAACAGGTACAACTTATCTGCTGACAGGGCGATGCTTTTAACCAATGAAGACGCAACTGCTATCAAAATATCAAGATTTATTACCCAAAATGCGATGAAGCTATTGAATAAGGATGACACCTTCATCTTGTATTTCGGGGGGCATGGCGCCCCTGACGTAGATTCTACTTCAAATGACAACGATGGCTTGAAAAAGTATTTATTGTTGCATGACAGTGAATTGGATTCATTGCCACTGACGGCTTTAAGTCTCAATAATTTGGCGATTCTTCTTGAAAAACTGCCTTGTAAACGCATTGTGATATTACTGGACAGTTGTTTTGCAGGAACAGCCGGAGCCCAGACGCTTGCCAAGTTGAAAAGCCTCAGGATCAGCGATAAATCTTATAAAAACATAACGGAAATGTCCGGCGAAGGGCGTGTAATCCTGGCGGCATCCAGCGAAA
>MHXL01000101.1 GCA_001824455.1 Desulfuromonadaceae bacterium GWB2_53_15 | reverse complement strand
TGATGAACGATGCCACGGCCAAGCTGGTGGTGCAGCGTGTGACGGAGCGCATGGCGGCCGGGCTGGACGTGACCATGGATTTCTACGGGGGCGAGGCGCTGATGGCGCTGCCGATGCTGAAACGGATCGCCACGGAGATGGTGGCCGCAGCGCAACAGTATGGCGTGGCCTATGCCTTCAACATCATCAGCAACGGAACCCTGCTGACCCGCCCGGTAGTCGAGGAATTGTTGCCGCTGGGGCTGGCGGCCATCAGGACCACCCTGGACGGCCCCCGGGATATCCACGACCAGCAGCGGCCGTTTGTCTCCGGCAAGGGGAGCTTTGCCGCCATTCTGGCCAACTTGAAGGAAATATACGAACTGGTGCCGATCGACCTGGGCGGCAACTACACCCGTGCCAACTACCAGCGCTTCCCGGAGTTGCTGGATGGTCTCATATCCGAGGGAATCTCTCCCGCTAAACTGAAGGCGGTCGGTTTCAGCCCGGTCATGCCCAAGGCGGACGGCAGCCTGGCGGGTAACGCGGGCTCGGCCTGCGCCTGCAGCGACGAACCGTGGGTGATCGAGGCCGGCCTGTTCCTGCGGGAAGAGGTCATGAAACGAGGTTTCCCCGTGCCCAAGCTCCGGCCAAGCGCCTGCATGATCGAGTTTGAAAACGATCTGGTGGTGGGCTATGACGGCAGTCTGTACAAGTGCCCGATCTTCATGGGGCAGGAGGGGTTGCGGGTCGGCTCCCTGGCCGAGGGCGTGACCGATTACCGCGATTCCCACGGCCTGGATGTCTGGAAAACCGGGGAATGCCTGGAATGCGCCTATCTGCCGCTCTGCTTCGGCGGCTGCCGCTTCTTCCGCAAGCTGAAGACCGGTGTCATCGACGGTGTTGACTGCCGCCGGGCCATGCTGGACGCGTCCTTGGAAACAATCATAAGGCAGGATCTGGGGCTGCGCCCAGTAATGGTGTGACCTTTCCTCTATTTCCCACCAAATAATACTCTACTCATAAGCCGATAAGCCGAGTTAGCTTTTCAGGTTTGCCGCAGTCAAGACCGTAACCCCTCCTGTCCTCTTTAGGCCCTAAAGGCCTGAAGGGGTTAGGGGGAGTTAGCCTTTCAAGTGCTATGTTGCAGATGAGCTTAGTTTGTGCTATAAACATGGAAAAACAATCAATATGGTGACATTAAATGCTCAATAAAAGATCAGGACTGGCAACTATTATCCGCTTTCTTGATGGCCCGGAAGTAATCGTCATAACCGGTATGCGTCAGGTCGGCAAAACTTCGATCATCAGGCTGGCGCTGGACAGCTTGCCCGAAGGCTCGAAATCGTTTTATCTCGATCTGGAGGATATGAACCTGCTGGACATCTGCAACAAAGGTGCGGATTCCCTGGTTGGTTATCTCAAGCTGCTGGGCGCCGACTTTTCCGGTCGAGTCGTGGTTGCCATCGATGAAATCCAGTATCTGAAAAACCCATCCAACCTGCTCAAGCATCTGCATGATCATCATCCCCAGATCAAGCTGCTGGTTTCCGGTTCATCATCGCTTGAGATCCGTTCCAAATTCAGCGACAGTCTGGCCGGCCGCAAGGTCCTGTTTGAGCTGGACACCTTGAGCTTCAATGAATTCCTTCTCTTCCGCGATCCGAATGCCTTGCGGGTGAAGGAGAATGCCGGCTCACTTGCCGATACGGTCGCAAACGGTCCAAATGAACATGCCACGCTCTCCGGCAGTATTCTCGCCCCCCACCTTGCCGATTATCTTGTCTGGGGTGGTTTTCCCGGTGTTACTCTTCATGCCGAGGCAGAGCGAAAACAGGCTTTGTTACGCGATATCCATACCTCTTATATCAGAAAAGACATCAAGGATATCGCCAATATTGAGGATGTCATGGGGTACAATCGCTTGTTGCAGCTGTTGGCCGGACAGTGCGGTAATCTGGTCAACATCAACGAGCTTTCGGTAACGGTCGGGCTGAGTATCAATACGGTCAAGAAATACCTGTTTCTGCTGGAACAGACCTACATTTTGACATTGCTGCGCCCATGGCATTCAAATCAGCGCAAAGAACTTACCAAGATGCCGAAGGTGTATTTCAACGATATTGGACTCCGCAACATCGCCCGTGGTGCGATTCAGCCAACCTCGATTCCCGATGGCGCACAGATTGAAAATTTTGTTTTCTGCGAACTGAAAAAACACTTTATCCCGAATGAGAATCTACATTTCTGGCGTACCGCAGGCGGGGCAGAGGTTGATTTTATCGTCATGCGGGATGGGAAACCGCTTCCGATAGAGGTCAAGGAAGGCGCGCTGAAACGCCCTGCCGTCTCTCGCTCTCTGCGAAGTTTTATCAGTGCTTTTTCACCGGCGACAGCGGTGGTAGTCAACGCCACCCTTTCCTGTAGCATCACTATTGAACAGACCTCCGTCCATTTTGTGCCACTTTTTGCTCTTTAGGATCCGGGTGTTTTCCTCCTCTTGAGTTGAGAGAACCCAACCAAGGACCTAAGATTTGCCGCAGTTAAAACCGTAACCCCTCCTGTCCTTGTTTATCAAACCTGTTTTTCCCACCTGTAAAATCTTTGCCGTTCCGCAAGGCACCTTCAAACTCGATTTGCTGTAATTGTAAACTGTAAATAAACTTTACAATGAACCGCAAAGCCACGCACTGGCTGGGTTTGCGCTGATTTTATGTTGCCGGGTGTAAAGAATCTTTCCACTCAACATACCTGTCTGCGCTGCCCTTCACTATCCTGCTGATGCGTTTTGGCCTGTGTAACTAGCTGATGTAACAGTGAACAAATATTTAAACGGACACTTGGCATTATCTGTGTATTGGGATTGTGTAAATGCTAAACAGTTACAGGTACGAAGAGGTGAAGCCATGCATCAGGCAGAACGTTCGCTCCATATGCTCAATCTGGCGCCCGATATTGGAAATGAGCTCAACCCGGTTGAAAAATCCATTTTAACCGTGTTGCGCAGCAATAATCGCCAGGATCGGACTATTGATGTTTCGTGGTTGCAGGCCGAGTGTAAGCATATCGGTTTTTCTCCCAAGGAATTCAGCCATGGTTTTGTCAGGTTGCTGATGCGCGGCCATCTGGAACCTTGTGGTGAATTTGCCTATGCGCTTGCTGCTGCGAACAGGGTGGAAGCTGAAATGTCACCTGATTTTGGGCGCACACAGACTGAAGAAGCTCCGACGCCTGTGCCGCAGCATTTGCAGGGTTGGGAGGAGGTTTCCCAACAGAACCGTGTGGGAATCTTGCTGGTCGATGACGACGATGATGTGCGCGACGTTGTAACGCATATGCTGGAAAGCGCCGATTATCGGGTTTTTAGCGCGGAAAACGGAATGGAGGCCATCTCGGCATTCCGCGAAAATCAGGATTCTATTGATCTGCTCGTGTCGGATGTTGTTATGCCGAAGATGAACGGCAGGGAGGTTTATGAACAGTTGCGTAAGCTCAGGCCTGGCTTGCCGGCCGTGTTTATCAGCGGTTATCCTTCCGATGTCCTCAAGCATATGGAAGGTGAAGAAAATGTCAAATTACTTGTTAAGCCGCTCAACCAGACCATCCTTGTGAACACGATTCAGGCTGCTTTGCAGTCGTGAACAAGCAGGGATGACCCTGGGGTCATCAAAAACCGGCAGTTCAGAATTGCAATGCCGCCGGCAGAGGTATTCAGGCATGAGCTTGTTAAGCATGATTGTTCGCTGCAGTATTCTTGTTGATTGCTGTGGAACCAATTCAGTTAATGAAGCAACTACCGATCTCTCTCGGTATAAAACCGCCTATATCGAGCCTCAAAACGAGGATATTTGCAACCTGCGCAGTTTCATGGTGAATGAGTTGCGGGACATGGGTCTGCACATTGGGGATAACCCCCCGAAAACACCGACTTCTACGGATCTGCTGGTGCGGTTCAGCTATTGCAATGGCTGGAATCTGGGGCGGTATCTCAAAAATATCAATATTCAGTTTATGGATGGCCTGTCACAAGAGGTTGTGTACGCTACCTCGTATCAGATGGAAAGCAACGGAAGACCTCACCAGCAACAGCCTGTCTGAACGGACAATTGGAGGGAAGATGCAACCCATCGAAGAGATACAGCGCAAGCTGTTTGTGTTGAGGAATTACGAGGCGGTCTTCAAGGGCACTATTGTTCGGCAAATGAAGCCGGTCTGCTGCGGTCAGGAGCTTGGCCTGGGCGAATTGCTGAAAACAATGGTGCGTCCGGCGGATGTGGAGATTGACGGCAATCCCTTTACCCTGTTCGAGGTTACCTGTCCCACCTGCGGCCAGTCAATACCGCCGCAATGGGACATAAGGGCCTGACAAGGAATCGATGCTTGCCTATGAAGGATACCCCTGATACATAAATCTTCCCAGGCAGATATCATTAAAGAGGTAGAAAGAGGCTGTATGGCAAGTGTGCCGTACAGCCTTTTTCTTGTGTACCCCGGCAGGGCCATGTTACATTAATGTTCCGCAAAATCATTATAGTAGGCTTGTAAAGGAATGGTGAGCATGACTTTTGGCATAGTAACTGAGTACATCAAGCTGGACAGCTTTCTCAAGGGAGTCAACGCGGTCGGTTCCGGTGGCGAGGCAAAACTGATCATTTCCGAAGGTCAGGTGATGGTGAACGGTGCGGTGGAACTGCGGCGCGGCCGCAAGCTCTATCCCGGCGACCGGGTGCTGCTGGCCGGGCGTGTCTTTAGCGTGGAGCGTTCGGCATGAACAACAGGCAGCTTGTTGCGGCGTTGATGCTGCTGGCCCTGCTGTTCCACATGGCGCCGCTGTGCCAGGCGGCCTATGATCTGGAGGTGCCGGCTGATCCCTGGGAAGAGTACCGTCTGCAATTTAAGAATTACTCCCAACAGTTGCTTAAATCCTATGACCGGGCCTTTGCAAACGATTACGAGGGGGCGATCCGCGAGGCCGGCAAGGCCATCGATATTCTGCCCGAAGAGGGGCTGGCGTATGCCGAGCGGGCCAAATACCATCGCATTCTGAGCAATCCACAGGATGCCGAGCGGGATTTTCGCAAGTCCCTGACCCTGTTCGATCAGGCCATTCAGCGCTATCGTCCGGGCAACAGGGACAAAAAACTGAAAAAGGGTTCTCGTCGCAAGACGGATCCCGGCGAGTCCGCCAAACTGGTGACCACGCTTCTTTATCAGCGCGGAGAGGCCTATTTCTCGCAGGAACAATATCGCCAGTCCAAAGATGATTTCAAGACAGCCTGCAAGGGTGGCAGCAGCGTGGCCTGTTCCCGGCTCCAGGATGTGGAGCTGATCGAAAAGCGGGGTGTCAACTGGGTGCCGCTGTCCACACGCCAGTTTTACGATAAGCAGCGTATCGAGCGCATCTCCAAGGATACGGTGCGAGTCTGGGTGCGCCGGGAGGATCCGCAGCCTTCCGCAGCGGATGCGGGACAGGAAGCCATGCTGCAGCATCTCGAACTGAACTGCAATTCCCGGCAGTTCCGCATGCTGGAGCGGTTTTGGGTTTCAGCTGCCGGCGCCAGCAGTCCTGAAGCGGCAGAGAACGGGTTCAGCGGACCCACCCCCGGCAGCGCGGCAGGCACGCTGATGGTTATGTTCTGTTCCCGCTGAGTCCTCAAAAGATTTGACATTTTACGTGATCAGGCACTACAATTTCAGTTCTTTCTACTGATTTTAATTCAGATAACACCGTATTGGAGATGATATGAATACACGCTTTTTAGATGCATGCTGGGGAAAGCCGGTTGACCGTACGCCGGTCTGGCTGATGCGCCAGGCGGGCCGCTACCTGCCCGAATACATGGCGGTCCGTTCCAAGTGCACCTTCCTTGAATTGTGCAAGACACCGGAGTTGGCCGCCGAGGTCACCATTCAGCCGGTGGACATTCTGGGTGTGGATGCCGCGATCCTGTTTTCCGATATCCTGACCCCGGTGGAGCCGATGGGGATGAAACTGGACTTTGTTCCCGGCCCGGTCTTTGAAAATCCGATCAGATCGATGGCTGACGTGGAGAAGCTGCGTATCCCCGAGATGGAGCAGGATGTGCCCTACGTTCTGGAAACACTCAAGATCCTGCGCCGTGAGCTGGCTTCCAAGGTGCCGCTGATCGGTTTCGGCGGCGCACCCTTTACCCTGGCCTGCTATATGGTGGAGGGCAAGGGCAGCAAGGATTTTGCCCAGATCAAGCGCATGATGTACACCGCGCCTGCGGTTTATGCGGCCCTGATGGAAAAGATTACCATGATGAGCATGGAATACCTGAACGCCCAGATCAAGGCCGGGGCGCAGTGCATCCAGATCTTCGACACCTGGGGCGGTATCCTTTCTCCAGCCGATTACGAAGCCTATGTGCTTCCCTACACAACCCGGTTGATAAATGGGCTGAACCGGATGGAGACGCCAGTGATCCACTTCGTCAAGGGCGCCGGCACCATGCTGGAGACGGTCAAAAAGGCCGGCGGCGATGTGATGGGGCTTGACTGGCATGTCAATCTGTCCAGCGCGCGCAACGTGCTTGGTCCTGACATGGCGGTGCAGGGCAACCTTGACCCGACCGTGCTGTATGCCCCGCAGGCGATTATCGAACGCGAGGTAAAGCGGGTGCTGGAGGAGAACGCCGGCCGGCCGGGCCATATCTTTAATCTCGGGCATGGCATCCTGCCGACGGTTCCGCCGGAGAATGCTAGATTCATGGTAGATTGCGTGCATCGCCTGTCGCAGAAATAATTCCGTGCTGCGTTCAGCGTGCGACGTGCGGTTTTTCAGCACGTAGCACGTCGCACGTCCGCACGATTTTTTATGCACGCCGCACGATAAATGGAGTCAAAATGAACGTTTCAATGAAAAATATCGTGGTGTTCGTGACCGATCTGGCCAAGGCCAAGTCATTTTATGTTGATCTGTTGCAGTTCCCCGTGGCCGGTCAGTCCGAGATGCTGATGGAGTTCTTCCCCGGTGCGCCTGTCACCATGGGCGTTGCCCTGGCTCTGAGTGATGACGCCCGCAAGCTGGTGGGGAGGCATACCGCCATTACCTTGAAGGTGGAGCAGATCGATACGCTGTGCGAGAGCCTGCAGGCCGCCGGAGTGAAGTTTGTTGAACCGCTGGAGCCCAGCCCCTGGGGCAAGATGGCGGTAATCGCCGACTTTGATGGCAACCAGTTCGCCATTGTGGACCGCTGACATGAAACTGGTTACCCAGGATCTCCTGCGCCAGGTCACCGAGCAGGCGAGGTTGTCGCCTCGCCTGCGAAAGAACTACAATATTCACCCTGCTGATGACTCCCGCTGTCATCGCCTGCTGAACGCAATCGAGCCTCCCTCTTATATCTGCCCCCATCGTCACCTGGACCCGGAAAAAGATGAGGCCTTTATCCTGATGAGCGGTCGCCTGGGTGTCCTCACCTTTTCCGACAGCGGCGACGTGCTGCAGACGGTGATCCTGTCCCGCCAGAGCGGCAATCTGGCCGTCGATATCCCCCATGGTGTCTATCACACCGCCGTGAGCCTTGAGCCGGGAACGGTTTTTTATGAAGCCA
>MHXL01000100.1:5316-9138 GCA_001824455.1 Desulfuromonadaceae bacterium GWB2_53_15 | reverse complement strand
TGCAGGGCTGAAATAGTTTACCCCGAGAGTTAGCGCCAGGGTGTTGCATCTGTCTCGTACCGGGATGTCGATGCGTTCCCCGAACAGAGTTAACGTGCAGGCATCACCTGCCAAAGGGGTTTGGTGTTCGGTTTGTTCGGAAACGGAAGGAACTGCTCGGGGCTTGACCTCCGGTTCAGCCGCCTGGAGGTGCAGTGCATACAGCGGGGTGCAGCAAATCGTCATTATTAAGGTACGAAGCATGCTCATAACCGAATCCCTCTCCTTGCTAAGGAATTATACCAGATCTTCGGTATTCAACTAAAAACAATGAAAGGATCGAATTTGAGGGGAATTGCGTTATTTTTTACCGGCTCCGATGCCATAGTCAATAGCAAGATACCCTTTGCCCGACTTGCGCTGGTATGTTAGATTCACAGTATGACGATATGCATATTTATCCAAAACTCCTGGGTGATGACTGCCCTGGACAGGTTGTGATGTCCCATGTTCACCGATTTTCTTAAACATCTTTTTCCCCGTGTGGTACTGGAAAAGAATCTGCGCATCAGCTACACCTTCTGCCTGGGGGGGCTGGCCTTCACCGCCTTTCTGCTGATGCTGGCCAGCGGCATGCTGCTGCTTTTCTATTATCAGCCGACGCCGGAGCGGGCCTTCAGTTCCATCCTTTTCCTGGAATCATCCGTGTGGGGCGGGAAATACCTGCGCAGCCTGCATCGCCTGACCTCGCATGCCCTGCTGGTGCTGGTTTTCCTGCATACCCTGAGGGTGATCCTGACCGGCGCCTATCAGCGGCCGCGCCAGCTTAACTGGGTGATCGGCATGCTGCTGCTTTGTCTGTCTGTTTTTGAGGCCTATACCGGCTATCTGCTGCCTCTTGACCAGCTGGCCTTCTGGGCCACCCAGACCGGCATGGAGCTGCTTGGTGTGGCCCCTTTTGGCGCTGTCCTGCATGACTTGCTGGTGCCGGACGGGGTAGGGCAGCCCTTGTCGCTGCTTCGTTTTTATGCGCTGCATGTCATGATCTTGCCGCTGGGAGTATTGCTGTTGTCCCTGCTGCATTTCTACCGGGTCAGAAAGAACAAGGGGGTATTGCCCTACCTATGAAAGACGGATTTGTTAAAAGCTCGCCGCACTTCTTCCGGCTGATCAACCGCTCGATGCTGCTGCTGATAACTCTGCTGCTGATCGGGGCGGCCTTGATTCCGGCCCCGTTGCAGGAGGCAGCCAATCCGGCCTTGACCCCCAATCCGGCCAAGTCGGCCTGGTTCCTGCTCTGGACCCAGGAGTTGGTCAGCTGGTCGCGCCTCATGATCTATCCGCTGATCGCTGTTGCGGGGATGTTCTTCCTGCTGCCCTGGTTGCCGGGTTCTGTTCATTTGCACCGGGCGCGCTGGTTCCCCAGGGAACAGTTGGCTGTTACAATCCTGACGATGTTCGTCTTTGCCGTCATCCTGGTGCTCACTATCGTTGCCCTGTTTTTCAGGGGGGCTAATTGGTCGCTTACTTTTCATTCCTAGCAGTTGCCCTGTGCCTGCTGTGCCTGCCGGCCTGGGGGGCACAGACACGCCAAATGTGCCTGTCATGCCATCCGTCGCACTATGCCGGGCAGGGCGGGTGTGTCGGCTGTCATCGCGGCAACCCTGGCAGCGACCGCAAGAATATTGCCCACCACCGCCTGATAGCGGGGCGCTTTGCCCGGTTTACATTGGGTGAAACAGCGGAACTCTACGAAGGTAAGCGTCTGCTGGAGCTGTATGGGTGCAGGCGTTGTCATGTCAGTGCCGGGAAGGGCAACCGGCTGGCGACACCCCTGGATACCCTGGCAGATGTAAGAAACCCGGAAGAGATCGTAGCGGCCATCAAGGCGCCGGCCCAAGGCATGCCCGATTTCAGGCTTACCGAGCAGCAGGCCGTGCTTCTGGTCAATGCCGTCCTGGCCGGTGCGCGGCAAGGCCGGGTACAAGATCGGCAACAGCCGCTCCGGGTGCATTTCGAGCCGGATCAAGGCGGGAAGGAGACTGTCTTCACCCGCAAGTGCGGCCCCTGCCACCGGGTGCTTACCGAGCGCCAGGGCGTGCTCGGTAAAGGCGATATCGGTCCTAACCTGTCCGGCCTGTTTTCCGCATACTATCCCAAGACGTTCGATCAGGGAAAAGCCTGGACTGGTGAGCGCTTGAGGCATTGGCTGGTGAATCCCCGTGCCGTGCGAGCGGGAGCACGCATGCCGCCGATAGAGCTTTCAGCGGCAGAGTTCAGGGAGCTGGTGGAGACGTTGCTGGTGGGGCAGGGTGAACAAAAATGAAAACGTGGTAGCCGGTCAATCGGCTACCACGTTGTTTTGTTGCTATCAAGCAACCTTACCACCCCTGGCCCCTCCTAAAACAGGAGGGGGACTGAGAGCTCCCCTCCTTGCTAAGGAGGGGCTGGGGGTGGTCGGTTTAATAAGTATCCCCTATTTTCCAGCCAATTCCTTCGAACGTTGGCAAGCGGCATCCACGGCGCTCATGACCACACCATGGAAGCAACCATTTTCCAGGGTGTGCAGGGCTGCGATGGTTGTCCCTCCGGGTGAGGTGACCTTTTCCCGCAGCAGCGCCGGGTGTTCGCCGGTTTTGGACGCCATGAGGGCCGCGCCCAGCACGGTCTGTACCGCCAACTGGGCCGCCACGTCACGCGGCAGGCCATTTTTTACCCCGGCATCGGACAATGCCTCGATAAAGGCAAAGACATAGGCCGGACCGCTGCCGGACAGCCCGGTTACCGCATCCATCTGCTTCTCGGGGACACTCACGACAGTGCCGACGCACGCGAAGATACTGTTGGCAATCTCAAGATCCTGTGCGGTGGCCTTCCTGCCTGGGCAGATGGCAGTTGCTGCCGACTGGATCAGGGCAGGTGTATTGGGCATGCTCCGGACAACGCGCACACCGTTGGTGAGTGTTTTTTCGATGAGATCGGTGGAGATGCCGGCCATGATTGAGATGATCAGCTTGTCCGCAGATATGGCCGGTTCCAGGCCGGTCAGGACGCTGGCGGCTACCTGCGGCTTGATTGCCAGGATAATGATGTCAGCCTGATTTGCCACGTTAAGATTGTCGTCAGTAATCTCGGCCGCAAACTCGGAAGTGAGGAAATCCCTGCGCAGCGCTGCCGGTTCGGCTACCAAGATGGCGTTGGCCGGGATGCCAGCCGTCAGCAGTCCTTTGATGATGGCCTCGGCCATGTTGCCGCCGCCGATAAAACCAATCCTTTTACCTTTAAGCATCACACAGCCCCCCTTTAGCTACCGCTGCTTTTTGTAATCATGACAACCCCGGCGCAAACCAGGCCGATACCTGCCCAGCGCATCGGACTGACATTTTCTCCCAGATACCATTGGGCCAGAAAGGCCACCACGATATAACTGAGCGCCTGTAGCGGCAGGGCTACCGAGAGGTCTTCCCAGGACAGCACTGCCAGCCAGAGACCGAAATAAACAGCCTGCATGGCTGTCCCCAGAATCAACCGCCAGTTGGTGAGGGCCTTGATAACGGTATCAAATATCTCCCGCAGCCCCATCGAAGAAAGATCACCGGAGCTTTTCATCCCCTGGGTCAGAAAAATATCGCCTACAGCTCCGGCTGTGATCGCAATCAACATGACGACCAGTGTCTTCAGCATTTTACGTCTCCGCGGTAATTTTGCACTGTTATCTGCAACTCCTTGAGCTTCTGCTGTACCCTCGGGCTGGTGATGGCTGCCAGCTCGTCCATGTGGCGGTAATCCGGCATGCGCCGCGTAATTTCGGCGTCCGGCAGGATACCGGGGTGGAAGTAGATC
>MHXL01000100.1:3231-5264 GCA_001824455.1 Desulfuromonadaceae bacterium GWB2_53_15 | reverse complement strand
TCATGCGGCCGGAGTTGAGTACCCCTTTGACCTCACTGGCATGGCCGATGGCCAAGCGCTTCAAGTGCGAGCGGCTGTTGCTGGCCAGCGCGCCGAATATGACCTGTTCCGCCATTTTCCCCAGGATGCGCTGGTTGTCAAAACGCAGATTGTGGTAAAGACGTTCATGCGCGAGCCGGAAGCTGGAGATGCCGTAGCAAGGCATCAGCTCGGTCAGAAAGGCAAAAACCGTTGGGTGCATGTGGATGTTGAGATGGCCGTCGATGTGTGAAAGTTGGATGCCGGCAGCGCGGACCTTCAGGATCTGGGCTTCGATCTCGCGCTTGATTTGCTTGTACAACCCCTTGTCAAAGAAATAGCGCATACCGGATGCTATTGGATTGTTGCTGAAGTTGCCCGCTCCATCCACCAGGCCGGGAATCTGTTCCGGCGGAAGCACGGCTTTCCCCTGTACCAGGGTCAGGTGCAGTCCCACCTGCAGCCCGGGGTTGCGTTTGGCGATCTCGACCGCCTCATCAAAGGCTGCCGCACCCGGCATGATCGAGGCGCAGGTCAGAAGGCCGCCCTGCCAGGCCTGTTCAACGGCCCGGTTGACGCCGCTGGAAAGGCCGAAGTCGTCTGCGGTGATAATCAGCTGCTTGGCCGTGCTGCGTGCAACGTGCAGCGTGCTGTGAACCGATTCTCCTGCCTGCACGTCGCACATCGTACGTTGTACGTTATTTCTCACAGGATTCCTTGCGCTTGCGCATGTAAGCCAGATACTGCTTGCCTTCCTTGAGCAGTTTCTTGCGCTCGGCGCTGTCAACGATCATCCGGCCGATGCTGCGCAGGATGTATTTGGGGCGGAAGTAGAATTTGTCGTAGAACTCCTCCACCGAGTTGAAAATCTCGGCATTGGAGAGGTGCGGGTAGTTGATCACGCATTTCTGGTGACCGCCTTCGTCCAGGAAACTGTCCGAACTGATCCAGCCCTGTTCCTTGCACATGGTGTAGAACTCCGTGCCGGGATAGGGGGAGGCCAGCGAGGCCTGGATGGAGTTGAGATCCATGTCTTTGGCAAACTGAATGGTCTCGGCAATGGTCTCCTTTGTTTCGCCCGGCAGACCCATGATGAAAGCGCCATGGACGGAAAGTCCCAGCTTTTTGCAGTCCTTGGTGAACTTGAGGGCCTGCTCCTTGGTGACACCCTTCTTGATGTTCTTGAGGATCTGGGCGTTGCCGCTCTCAAATCCGACTACCACGTGGCGCAGTCCGGCCTCGCGCATGACCTTGAGGGTCTCGTAGTCGGTATTTGCCCGGGCATTGATCGTCCAGGATATGCCCAAAGGCTTGATCAGGCGCGCTATCTCCTGAGCATGCTGGCGGTTGGCGCTGAAGGTGTCGTCGTCAAAGGACAGCTCCCGCATCTCGGGAATATTCTCCGTGATCCACTTGATCTCTTCATAGACGTTTTGGGGCGAACGGGTACGCATCCGTTGTCCGGAAAAGGTCTGGGGCCAGAGGCAGTAGATGCATTTTGACGGGCAGCCGCGGCTGGAATAGATCGAAACGTACGGGTTCTTGAAGTGTGGGATGACATATTCACTGATCGGCAGGTCGCGTTTGTAGATCGGAGCGACAAAGGGCAGTGCATCCAGATCCTCGATCATGGGGCGGTCAGCGGTATGGAAAATCTTGCCATCCTTCAGGAAACTGAGGCCGTCCACCTTGTCCCAAGCGCGTCCCTCGCACAGCTCCTTGGTGGAATAGTCGAATTCTCCGCGGCAGACGATGTCGATGGCGCCTTTGCCGGCCCGCAGCGATTCCTCGGGCAGGATGGTTACGTGCGGTCCGGTCAGGACGGTGACAATGGCCGGCTTGACCTCTTTTATGCGCCGGGCTGTCTCTATGTCGATCATCAGGGTGGGGGTGGAGGTGTACATCACAACCATGTCGAAGTCTTTGGCGATTTCCAGGCACTTCTCGAGATCGAATTTCTGCACCGTGGCGTCCACCACGCGGCTGCCCTCGATCATGGCGGCCGGAAAACAGAG
>MHXL01000100.1:0-3115 GCA_001824455.1 Desulfuromonadaceae bacterium GWB2_53_15 | reverse complement strand
CTTGTCTGCAAATAAAAAAGTAAAATAGCAGGTATTTCACTGTAAAGTCAAGATTCATCAAGGAGTTGCCCGTTGCTCGACATCCGGGATCAGGCGGGCGCGTAGACAAATAGAAACGCTATCGCCACATTTTGGTATACTTACACTTCAGACTCAAATTATCAGGATAGAAGCGATATAAATTTCAGCGCGTTACCGGATCAACGTCCTGGGAGGGAAAAAGCAGTGTAAAGTTCATTTACAATTAGCAAAAACCACCACAAACAGACCAATAGTGGGTTTGTGGTGGATACACAAAAAAACGTAAAGTTTCTTTACGTTTTAAAACATGCTGATATGATTAAGATATCAGGGTTTGTTTTTTGATAAAGTAAAGTTATTTTACGTATTAAGATGTCTGCCGACATGCCCCAAGACACCTCTTTCAAACTCATTGTCTGGCGGACTTATGTAAAATAGTGTATTTATATTGTAAATTAAGCTAGTTAGGATTGGTGTTGGCTAGCAGTTGAACAATTGGCACTGAAAATGCTGTATTTAAGTACAACACAGCTACCACTGCCTATAGCCGAAATATTCAAGTACGTTTGTGAGCAGGGATGATAAACAATGAAAATCAAGATACTTCTTGCCGATGACCAAAAAAGCATGCGCGAAGCCCTCCGTAGCCTTCTGGAGAAGTACGACGAGTTTGACGTGGCGGTCGAGGCCGAATGCGGCGAGAGCACGATCGCCCTCACCGGCGAGTATAAACCGGACGTAGTCGTAATGGATATCGCCATGCCCGGCTTGAACGGAATCGAGGCTACTCACCGGATTGTCTGCGAAATTCCTGGCACCAAGGTTATTACCCTGTCGATGAACTTGGATAAAGATTCTGTAGTGGCGATGCTCAAAGCCGGTTCATGCGGCTATCTGCTGAAGGATAGAGCCTATGAAGAGTTGGCTGTTGCCATCCGGGAGGTTGTCGCCGGCAATATTTACATGAGCCCCCCTGTCGTCGGTTTGGTACTCGGCGATTATATCCACAAGCAACTGTGTGACGATAACAATATTTTTTCCATTCTTACATCCAGAGAACGGGAGGTTCTCAAGCTCGTAGCCGAAGGGCGCAGCACCGCACAGATTGCCGCCGACCTGGACATCAGTACGAAAACCGTTGATACGCACCGGCAGCACGTCATGGACAAACTGAATATCAGGGGTATAGCCGATCTCACCAGATACGCAATCCGCGAAGGAATTTCCCCCCTCTAGCAACAGCATCCCATCGAAATTTTCCCTCTGTCACAAAGAAAAGCCGACACACAGCATCAGTATTTCCCCTGATTGCAATAGCCTTGTCAAAAACTTAAAGTAAAACACATGCCTGACTGCAAAACTCAAAAGTCTGGTTGAGTCTGTGTGTTCTTAATTAGAATCGACACGAAGTTCGGCCACCGCTTTGGGGCATGTGTGACCTGGTTCCATGATCGACTTCACCACGTGAGCGGAGGTTGTCAGTGCATCTGTTAAAAGAGTGTATTTACCATTCGCTCGAAAATGCAGGGGAACAAGAAAGGTGAGAATACGGACCCGTCTCCACATCGTCACCGCTGCTGCATCTGCCTTGGTTGTGATTATGGCGCTTCTGTTCTACTGGTCGCAACAGAGGCTTGCGACAGCCAACAGAGCCAAAAATCTGGCGGACGAGATTGTCAGCAGCGTCTTCGAACGCAATACGCTACGAAATGACTATCTCAATAACGACAACCAGAGGGCAAAAGACCAATGGTTTTTAAAACAAAATCAGCTCAGCGACCTTTTGAAGTCGGCGCCGGCCAATTTGGTATCGATAAGCGACCGGGAAATATTTACCGACATACAGAAAAATATTGAAGGCAGCTCAGCCATCTTTCAACAGATCTTGAACAACCGGGAGAACATCGGGGTTGGAGTGCTTCGCACATCCGGGGCAATCGAGATTGAAAACAGGCTGGTGGCGCAACTGCTGCTGAAATTCCTGGATACCATCGCCGATGCACGCAAGCTGCAAGAGGCCAGCAATGTCTTGATAGCTGCCACCCAAAGGACCGCCGCGTGGGTCTCTCTCTCCATTATCGTCACCGTTGCTTTCTTCCTGATCACCGTTGCTTGGTCCCTCGGCCGCATCATCAATAAAGGCATTGAAAGTCTGCAGCAGGGTGCCGTGGCCATCGGCGCAGGAAATCTCCATCATACAATCCCTGTTGTCGTCGGTGACGAATTCTCGGCCGTGGCAGTGGCTTTCAATATTATGTCCGGAAAACTTGCCGAGTCACACGCTGCTCTGGAACTGGATATTGCGGCGAGAAAGCGGGCCGCCGACGAGATTGAGGGTCTGAATCAGGAACTGAACCAGACCGTCTCGCAGCTCCAGGGTGCCAACCAGGAGCTGGAGGCCTTTGCCTATTCGGTATCCCACGATCTGCGCGCACCGCTACGGGCCATGGGCGGCTTCAGTGAAGCCCTGATGGAGGATTTTGGCGACAAACTGGAGCCGGAGGCGCGCGACTACTTGGGCGAGATCGTCATCGGCAGCCGGCATATGGGGCAATTGATAGATGGCCTGCTCACCCTGTCGCGCAGCACTCGCGGAGAACTGCGCCACGACCGGGTGGACATCTCCCTGATGGCGGGTCGCATCCGCAGTGAACTGGAACGGTCGGAGCCGCAGCGCCGGGTGGAGTGGCGGGTCGAATCCGCTTTGAGTGCCGGGGGGGATAGCCGCATGATCGAGGTGGTCATGAGAAACCTGCTCGACAACGCCTGGAAGTACACAGCCGGCATGGTGGAACCGATAATCCGCGTTTATGCCGAACTGGAGGGGAGTGAACGATTTTTTTGTGTCGCGGATAACGGCGCCGGCTTCGACATGGCACACGCCGCGAAACTCTTCCAACCGTTCCAACGTCTGCACCGGCAGGACGAATTTCCAGGCATAGGTATAGGTCTGGCCACGGCCCAGCGCATCGTACACCGCCATGGCGGCACGATCCATGCGACAGGTGCGCCCCATCAGGGGGCAACATTCCGTTTTTCACTGCCATACGGAGAAGAAGAATAAACCAACCCCCCTTGTATGATCAGGTAGGAT
>MHXL01000099.1:6803-7598 GCA_001824455.1 Desulfuromonadaceae bacterium GWB2_53_15 | reverse complement strand
ATGGCTTCAAAGTAATTGTCGAACAGTTCTACTTCCATGTTTTGCTTAGAATCTAAAAAAGAGATAGGTCGGAAAACTGTATCTCCGGTTTCCACATCAATCCCAACAACAATTTTACCATTTATTATTTCACCAATTATTTGAACAGCGGACTCTACCGAATTATCTTTTGCCTCAACTTGCCGTAGAATTTCTTTGGACAAATAAGGAAGTGCTTTTAGCTCTTGAAGCGATTTTAGCCCGGCAATACTGTTTAACAGCAATGCCGTTGAATTAACAAATTCAAGATCTGACAGCTCTTTGGAAATCTTAGCAAGTTGATCATCAGCAATTTTTTTGAAAGAATGAAGAACTTTTTCTGAATCAAGCAGAAAGCAGTTAGATTTGCTTCCGCGGAAGAGAATGTAGAATGTTCCGGATTCTAATTCGAAAGCAATAATTCTTTCGCCGAAAGCCATTTTAACTTGTTTAATTTTCTGCGGCAGTAAATCGCCAAAGAAATCAGCTGTATTCTTTTTAGCCTTTCGGTGTTCATCCTTAAAATAAAAGTGAAACTCTTGCGGATTGGTTGAAATAATGAAATGGAAATAAGAAAATTCTTCTAATGGAATGTGAAGAAACAGTTTATCGCGCTCTTGAGTGTAGCACTCATATAGTTTCTTGCCGGACAAAATTGAATTTAATTCTTGAGAAGCTCTCAGTAAGTAGAAATAGTTTTTGTACATCGCTAAGATTTCTTCACTTTTTCATGCTTTGTATCTTCATAAACAGCGCGAAGTAACTGTTCTTCAGCAA
>MHXL01000099.1:0-6553 GCA_001824455.1 Desulfuromonadaceae bacterium GWB2_53_15 | reverse complement strand
TACTATATCAGGTGTGTGTTTTTTGAAGAGATCCATTCCTATACTGCCATTCTCGGCGGAATATATCGAAGCATCAGGATTTTTCATTTTAACCATTAGATAGAGGGTCTCGCGAGCATCCTCGTCATCTTCCACAATCATTATTGAAAGTTTGAATTTTGAGGGCTGCAATGTGTAGTTCATTTTAAACCTCGATCCTGAATTCAGCGCCACCTGTAACATTTCTCACAGTCAAACGCCCACCCATACGGTTTTCAATAATTTTTTTTGACATGAACAAACCTATGCCAGTACCTTTGCCGAGGTTCTTGGTTGTAAAATATGCGTCAAAAATATTGCCTAATATTTCATCTTTAATTCCACCTGCGTTATCAGTGATAGTAACTACTGCTCTGCCATTTTCCTGCCATGAGGCTACTGTTATCAGCGGATCACAGATTCCCCGCTCCAATAAAGCATCCTTGGCATTCATCAGGATGTTCAGCAACACTTGCGAGTATTCGTTGGGATAGCCGTTGACCTGCAAGTCGCCACCGATATTGACATCAACAATGATGCAGTTTTCTCTGAAACTTTCCTCGATCATGGAGCATGTTTTTACAATTGTTTGATCAATGCTGAACTGGCTTTTTACCCTGTCCGGCATGGAAAAGTTTCTAAAGTCATCTATGGTCTGCGACATGTGACAGATGATTTCCATAGCTTTGTCGATATTGGCATAAAGGAGCTCTTTGCTGAACTCGCCGTATTCATAGGATAGCCCCAGTTGTTGTATCTTTAGACCCAGAACGTTTAATGGCTGACGCCATTGGTGTGCAATGTTGCCGAGCATCTCGCCCATTGCTGCCATGCGGTTCTGCTGGATCATCAGCTGGTCCTTTTCGCGGAGCTTTTCCATCGTCAATATGCGATCGGCGGTCTCCACCTCCAATTCTTGATATGTTTTTTGCAGTTCCTCATTCTGCAGCTCCAACTCAGCGCGAATCTTTTCCAGTTCCTCGGTTCGTTCCGCGACCCGTTTTTCCAATTCATCATTAAATTTCTGCAGTTCTTCTTCCGCTTGCTTTCGCTCAGTGATGTCTTGGAATATTTCGTCAAAATATAATATTTCGCCCTTTTCGTCGAAGAAGGGCCGGGTGCTCAGGCGCATCCATCGCTTGCTTCCGTCTTTGCTGAAGAATTCAACCTCAAAATTCTTTACATCCACCCTGTTCCGCATCTTTTCGAACAATACATTGCGGAGTTTTGGATCCACATAGAGTTGGTGCTCTATGTCGGTGATGTTTTCGATGACCTCCTCGGGTGTTTCGTATCCCAGGATGGCGGCAGTGGCGGGGTTGCAACTAATGAATCTCCCATCGGGAGTTGCCTGAAAAATCCCTTCTATTGCGTTTTCAAAGATACCGCGATACTTTGCCTCGGCCTGCCTTTTTTGTTCGAGTGCTGTTTCCATAGTTGTAAACAAAATATGATTTTCCACCGCAGAGTTGAGCAATCCCACGAGATTGTCGATGCCGAGTAGCTCGCCCTTGTCTTCACTTACCCGGCGGTAGAATCCTGAGTTCTCCGCAGAGTTGCCGACCGCCAGAAGCGCATGGGGCCGCTTGTGGGGACAGAGCGGGTATATCAGGTATTCGTTTGTCAATAACTTTGAGCGGTACTCCGCAAGATCCTTGTTATCACTGTCTGCCTTACATATCAGATATTCATTCCCCTCCTGCAGGGGTAAAAGAAAAGGGTCATCCTCGTTTATGACTAGTTCCGCAATGGCGCTTTTTTCCAGATGATTGTAATAGCCGTCATGGGCGCATACGGTGTAACTGCCCGTATATTCGAACTGCTCAAAAAAAATGACCCTTTCATACTCAAGATTGTAGATGATGTATTCGCTTGTAAGTGCAAATATTTTCCGAATGTCCAAGGTTGCATTGATTTTCTTGTTTAATTCATTGAGTTTTTTATATTCCTTCAGCTGTGCATCCAGCTCCTCCTGATATTCGTATTGCTTGCTTTCGGCCTTGATCAGCCGTTTGACCTGCTGAGCGAGGGTGTAGTTTTCCTGTTTCAGTCTCGCTAGATCCACTGCCTCCGGGGAAGCGTTGTTTTCAATGCTTTTTGTCATGTAGATCTCAGTAAACAGCAGTAACCACGGCTGTAAAGTTATGAAAGCAGTTAAATTTTGTGATTGGTCCGATTTCTCCGTAGGTATAAAAACCGATCCAGGGCACGTCTTCCCCGATATCTTTCTGTAGAGATCTGATTAATTCGATCTTTTCGTCTTCCCGGAAGATGACTTTACCGCGGCCCACGCATTCGAAATGCAGGACAAATTTCGGCTTCCCTGATCCGGTTTTTTCCTTGATCTGGCGGGAGATTGACTGCATGCCGTTCCTGATGAGTTCCCTGTCACGGCGAACAAGCCAGAGATCCGTGCCGTCCCGGACGTCAGATTGGATGGTGACATGACCGTCCTGATCATCCTTTCCCATCATGTACCTGATTATGTACTCTTCGTAACCCTGCCTGATATGTTCCGGGGTTTTGAATCCGAGACACAGGTTTAATGACATCTTGTTCCATTGGTTCTGCCAGTCGTCTTCGAAGTAGTCCTTCATAACCTCCAGAACCGGAATCCCATCGATCTCGTAGATAATATTGTCTTTACTGCGCGTGATGGTGCGTTTGCCACCCACCGGCACACAGCCGTGATTGATTCCCCAGGCGATGTTGCCTTTGCCCGACATGATGACGCAGGCGATACCCTCGGAAAAGACATCGTCGTTATGGTACTGGTAGGTTTTTCGGGATGTCCAGTTGTCGGATGCCAAGCCGCCGAAAACAGGCAAAGGCGGGTCACGCTGAACAGCTTTTTCGAACGACGCCAGGAAGGGATCGAAATCAAAATTCAATCCGTCGGCCAAAATAAAGCAGGCAATGTTGTCTGCTGACAAATAAGGTGCTAATTCTGCGGCCAACTGTTCCCCCGCAATATCGGTTCGCCGGCCGGTTTCCTTCACACAAGCGTTGTTAAATCGGAGCTCGTCCGAGTTGATTACCATGACTGAGACGCAGAAGTTGGTTTCAGCAACTATCTCCCTGGTTATTATGCCTTCACCCGAGCAGCCGCTCAGAGGTGCGCCTGACGTTGCAGCGCGTATCGAACGAATCAGCTCCTGTTGGTTGTAGCCAACAGTAGCAAAGACAAAGACAAAATCAGGTTGCGTGCTTCCTGACTTTTCCATGGCCATGTGAGCTGCATTTTTACCCGCCTGAGTTGGGTCTCTGTGCTCGCTGTAACCTACACCTGCCGACGTTCCCATAGTGATCACCACCATCCTCTGCCAGGAATTGTATCTTAAGAATCACAGTTCCACTGTCCTCTCGTTCGACGGATGCTGCTCCGACTTGAGGCCGGCCGGGTGATCCGCCAGCAGCTGCTCATCTTCCTTGGCCTTGTACCAATCCAGCGGGCGTTCGGTCTGGTCCTTGAATGTATTCAAGGAGTCGTCCCGCAGCTTGGCGGCCTCAACATCGTGCTGTGCAACAAGAATCTCATCCACGACCTGCGGGCAGGACGCGACTGATCCCGGTCTGGCCTCAATCTCCTCGCGTATGCTCGGCGCGACCTGAGGATCCTTGGCCGCCAGCATTTTGAAGTCGATGGAGAAGTTTACGTAGGTCTCGAGCATGCGGAAGATCGCCGAGTTGGACATCGGGCCGCTGGGACGCTCGTCGGGCAGGGGTGAAACCTTGCCGTTCTCGATTTTGGCGCGTCCTACCATCTCGCAGCCGCTGCCGTTATCGGTCGTGTAGCCCAGGTTGTCGGTGATAACCGACAGAACCGTCGGCACGTTGGCCAGATCCCAGTGGGCGAGGAGGCCGACCTCTCCATCCGGCAAGGGGGTGAGGTCGTCGATGCTCATGGCACGGACACGCGACCAGGGCGGGACCGGCCTGGTGCGCTTGCGGGGCGGCAGTCCCTTGACATGACGACGCAGGGCATCGTCGAACAGGTTGGTTGCCGTTTCCGCCTCGCCGAGTACATTCACGCAGTGGGTCTCCGGCACATCGAGGATCTCGCTGACCATCCCGTAGTAGTCCTGACGGGTCACCACTCCGAAGCGGCCCCGGTAGCCTCCGCCATCGCACACTCGACTGCCGGGGGGTAGTCGGAAGCTGATCTTTTTGCGCCGGCAGGCCTGGAAAAAATATACATAGGCCGAGGTCGCCCCGATCAGCGCCACCGGCACGTTGCTCGCTTCCGACTCGCGCAGGGCCTTGAGCAGCGCCTTGATATCGATCCCGGTTTTTCCGAGCAGGAACATGCTGTCGGGGGTGCCGAAGGCCAGGCGTGTCTGGTCCATGCCGATGGCCATCCCCATCGAGGGGGCCAGCTGGGGGCTGGGGGCGAGGATCAGGATGCGACAGCGCATCCCTTCCTCGAAGTCGGGGAAGAGATAGGATCCGGTCATCATCCGGTTCGCCGCAAACACCAGGCGCTTGCCATCCTCATCGCGGAAGATGCGGCCGCGCTGGGTGATGCTGGTGGTGCCGCCGGTGAGGCAGGACATAACCGACTGCTCCAGGGGGAAGGAGGCCACGAGGTGGGTCTTGAAAACGTCGTTGTAGACCATGGGGACATCTTCCCATCGATCGATGTCGCCCGGCCTGACCTTTTTTGCATCGCAGAACTCCCGGAAGAGCTGGTTGTTTTCGTACTGCAGGGCGAACAACTGCATGGAGTAGTCATTGAAGTCGGGAAGCTCGGCATCGACACCCGCTTCGATGAATCCGAGGATCTCTTCGGTCAGGCGATGGCTTGTATTGGAGCTTGTGGGCATGAAAGCCTCCGGTTTGATTTACTGAATCAAAATGTCATTAATCGGGGCGCAGGCATCATGCCTGTGCTTCAAGCGGGGTTCAATCCCGCTTGAATAGGCAGGCTGGAAGCCTACCCTCCAACGTATTTTGTCTTAAAGGTAAAATATATGGCTACTGTGCGGGACTGACTAACCGGAAGCCGTAGTTGCTGTCCCATTCGGCCGGTGCGTCCGAGGAGCGTTTCGCTGTCCGCACGGCTCCACCATCGTAGACCCAGGAACCCCCGCGCAGGACGCGTTTTTCTCCGCTGGCGGCCCCAGGGGGGTTGTCCTTGGGGCTGGCCGAATAATAGGCGGCGTCATACCAGTCCTGACACCACTCGCCGACGTTGCCGCTCATGTCGAACAGGCCAAGACCGTTGGCCTTCTTGAGCCCCACCGGGTGCGTCATGAGCTTGCTGTTCCTTTCGTACCAGGCAAACTCTCCCAAGTCCGCCTCGTTGTTGGTGCCGGCCCATTTGTCAGCCTTGACGCCGCTGCGGGCGGCATATTCCCACTCGGCTTCGGTCGGGAGCCGGTACTGTTTGCCGCTCTTTGCGTTCATGGTGCGGATGTATTCCTGGACCATATCCCAACTGACGGAATCCACCGGGCAATCGGGGCCGCACGGTTTGTTGGAGCTCGGGTTGCTCCCCATGACACTTTCCCATTGGCTCTGGGTCACCTCGTAGCGGCCGAGGTAAAAGTCGGATACGCAAACTTCATGGACCGGTTTCTCGTCGTTGTTGCCATCTCCGAAGGCATCGCCCATGGGGAAGCAGCCACCCTTTACCAGCACGAACTCCATACCGGTGGTCTGATCTTTTAACTGCGCGCCGTTGGTGTTTGTGACGGTTGAGTTGCCCGTTTTCTGCGGAAGGAGTCCTCCGGCGCAGCCAGCCAGCAAGGCCAGGGACAGGACTGGCATCATCCAAATCCAAATCATCCGGTATGGTTTCATGCAGGGCTCCTTTTCTTTTCGGAGACAATGGGCAGCAAGGATCTCAATTGACTAAATGCTGGTTGCGGATACACGCTAAAATAATACCAGAGTATTTTCAAAGTGAAACCAGGAGGGGAGTAGCGGCAGCAGCGGTGGGCTGCTGACCAACTCGATTACACGATATACCGTTTTTCCTGCACAAGAGTCTTGTTGCCCTTCCACTGTTCATAAGCGATCTTCATCCCCTTGCGGACCGGAAGCTGGGACATGAGCGAAAGTATATGGGCATGGGGAAAACCTGCCCAGGGGACCTTCAGCATATGCCGTAACACCCGCGGCAGGCTCAACAGTTCCAGAGAGCTTTGGTAGAACAGTTCCTCCCGCACCTCGGGCGTCATGGCCGGGTCCGGATGCCCGAACAGCGCATAGGCGCCGTTATAATACTCCCAACCCAGTTCCTTATAGATGTGGGGTTCGTACTGCCGGGCAAGCTCGGTGCCAGGGTAGGGGACCACCAGTGAGGGGTGCATGCTCACACCCAGTCGATCCGCAACCTCTATTGATCGCTTGAAATCATCCAGGGAATCACCACGCCCCCCCAGCATGTAAAACAACGACACATCGATGCCATGATCCTTGAGCGTGCGCACTGCCGTCTCGCGGTCGACACCGATCTTGCCGTTGGCGGCATACGCTTTCAACCCTTCGTCCGAGATGGCGTCCCAGCCGACCCACAGGGATAACAGGCCAC
>MHXL01000098.1:6335-7716 GCA_001824455.1 Desulfuromonadaceae bacterium GWB2_53_15 | reverse complement strand
AGCCTGGCATTTTCGATGGACATGGCTGCAAATGAGGCCAAGAGCGAGATCAGCGCCATCCTGCTCTGATCAAACGTCCGGGGTGCAAAATCATCCAGGTACAATACCCCCTGAATCTTGCCCTTTGTTACCAGTGGGATACAGATGAGAGACCGAATCCCCTCTTTCACCGCCAAAGGGTTATTAAAAAAATCCGTCAGTTCCGTATCCTCAACAAAAAGGATCTCGTCTTGTCTAAGCAGTTGGTCAGTCAAGCCACCAGGCGTTACCACCCATGAATCGCGTGCCACAAATTCAGGGCTCAAACCAGTATGAGCTCGCAGGGTGAGCAATCCGGTACGATTGTCGTAGAGCGCAACGCTGCCGGCCGGCATCCCGGCAAAACTCATGGCACTCTCAAGAATAGCACTGAGAAGTGTATCAAGGTCAATGGATGAAACCGAAGCCTGTGCCACACCAATCAGATCGTTGAGGGCCTCCACCTGCCCCTCAAGTTCAGTTATATTACATTTATTACAATCTGCCGTGGGTGTGTTCACATCGTACTCCTGGTAGGATAAGTTCTATTTTTAACACACATCGGCATTGCTGTAAATTTATTGTTGTACTCACTAAAATTGTATGTTGCTCACTGAATCGACAATTATCCCTGAGTTTGCGCAAGATTAGGCTCGGCTAATTTAGCAAACAAGATAAGTAAGTTAGCGAAATTGTTTTCTTCATAAATGCAAAGAAAACAATTTGTAAATTCAAAAAATAATCTGTTGACACGGTATATATGTTGTGGTTTATTCTTCCGCGTCCCACCAAATGTTGTGTCTGTACGCAAGAAACTCCTTACTTCAGCCAATCTATCGATATAACGACATATTTCACGCATCAGGGAGAATTCATGAAAAAAGAAACCTCAAAAGAACCCATTCCGTGCCTTTCCAAAAACGCCCTCACTGTTTTGGAAAAACGCTACCTTAGACGCGATACTCAGGGCAAGGCCCTTGAGACCCCGGCCGACATGTTCCGTCGCGTGGCCGATACGATTGCCGCATCGGACAAAACCTTCGACAAAAAAGCCGATGTAAAGGGGCTTTCCAACACCTTCTATGATATGATGACCAGCTTTGAATTCCTGCCCAATTCCCCGACCCTGATGAACGCCGGGCGCGAACTGGGCCAGCTCTCGGCCTGCTTTGTTCTGCCGGTGGGCGATTCCATGGAAGAGATCTTCGACGCCGTCAAATTCACCGCACTGATCCACAAGTCCGGCGGCGGCACCGGTTTTTCCTTTTCGCGCCTGCGGCCGGCCAATGACGTGGTCAGCTCTACCACCGGCATCTCCAGCGGACCGCTCTCCTTCATGCGCGTGTTCGATATTGCCACGGAA
>MHXL01000098.1:640-6219 GCA_001824455.1 Desulfuromonadaceae bacterium GWB2_53_15 | reverse complement strand
CAACATCTCCGTCGGACTGACCGAGAAGTTCATGCAAGCCGTGGAAAATGACGATGAATACGACCTGCGCAATCCCCGCGACGGCAAATCTTGCGGCACCCTCAATGCCCGCAAGGTATTTCAGCGCATCGTCAAGCAGGCCTGGGAAAACGGCGAGCCCGGCATCATCTTCCTCGACCGCCTCAATCGCGACAACCCCACGCCCCTGGTCGGCGAGATCGAATCCACCAACCCCTGCGGCGAGCAACCGCTGCTGCCCTACGAATCCTGCAATCTGGGCTCGATCAACCTGGGCAAATTCGTCAAGGGCGGCATCATCGACTGGAAAAAATTCAAGGAGGTCATCCACAACGCGGTCCACTTCCTGGACAACGTGATCGAGGCCAACAACTACCCGCTGCAACAGATCCACGACATGACCCACGCCAACCGCAAGATCGGTCTGGGCGTCATGGGCTGGGCAGACATGCTGATCCTGCTGGGCATCCCCTACAGCTCGGACGAGGCGGTCAAGCTGGGCAAAAAAGTGATGAAGTTCATCAATGACGAAGGACATCTTGCCTCCCAGGAGCTGGGCAAAAAACGTGGCTCGTTCCCCAACTTCAAGGGTTCGATCTTTGACAAAAAGGGCGCAGCGCCCATGCGCAACGCCACTGTCAGCACCATCGCCCCCACCGGCACCATCTCGATTATCGCCAATGCCTCCTCCGGCGTAGAGCCGCTCTTTGCCGTATCCTACATCCGCACCGTCATGGACAAAAACGTCATGGTCGAGGTAAACCCTTACTTCGAGCAGGTCGCCAAGGAACGCGGCTTCTACTCCGAAGAGTTGATGAAAAAGATCGCCGAGCACGGCACACTGCACGACATTCCCGAGATCCCCGAAGATGTGCGCAACGTCTTCGTGACCGCCCACGACATCACCCCCAACGACCACATCCAGATGCAGTCGGCCTTCCAGCTCTACACCGATAACGCCGTCTCCAAGACCGTCAACTTCCCCAACACAGCCACCATTCAGGACGTGGAAAACGCCTACATGCTGGCCTACCAGACCGGCTGCAAGGGTGTCACCATCTACCGCGACGGTTCCCGCGACGAGCAGGTGCTCTCCACCGGCAAGAAGGAAGAAGTGCCGCTTGAGTCCGCCATGGTCGAGGAGGAAAAGAAGGCTATCAAGCGCGATCGTCCCAAGGCGCTGCGCGGCTGGACCTATCAGATGCAGACCGGCTGCGGCCCGCTCTACGTCACGGTGAACGAAGACAACTCCGGCCTGTTCGAGCTATTCACCACCATGGGCAAGGCCGGCGGGTGCGCCGCATCCCAGAGCGAGGCCATCGGCCGCATGGTATCACTGGCATGGCGCAGCGGCGTCCAGGCCCGCCAGGTAGTCAAGCAGCTCCTCGGAATTTCCTGCCACTGTCCCTCGGGCTTCGGCGACAACCGCGTGCTCTCCTGCGCTGACGCCGTTGCCAAGGCGATCCAGGCCCACATGGTAGCCAGCGGTTACGACATCAACGCCGAATCCGCCAAGCATGATCGTGGCGCCTGCCCCGAGTGCGGGGGGATTGTCGAGCACGAAGGCGGCTGTTCGGTCTGCCACGTGTGCGGGTATTCCGAATGTGCCTAAGGGAGATGGTCTCTCCATGATGGAACGCTGAAACACTACCGGCGCCACGGAATCTTCCGGGCGCCGGTTTGCGTTTGTAAGTACGTTAAACGAGTTTTTAAGAAACAGATTCTTTATGCGCAGCAGCCTACAACGATCTCACAGACTGATCTTAAAAGGCTTTACGCCGAGTGCGTTCTTGAAATAAGAAAGGATGCAGGCTTTTCTCAAACTCAAGTGCCGCCAGATCAATACCAATTTTCAAACTTCACATAAGATGCACAACCAGGCAGAAGCACCGACCTAAAACCGCCGGTGTTCTCCCGAACCGTTGGCAAATTATTTAAGCGCAACAACACAAATACCCTTTCATTTTTAAATTTATTTATGTAAATTATCATTGTAAATTTAAATCTGCCGAGGTATCTCCATGAGGCGGTTCATTGATGACGAACTCAAAAAGTGGAAAGAAGGTAAGCGCAGAAAACCGCTGATCCTGCGCGGCGCCCGTCAGGTGGGCAAGACATGGTCGCTAAAGGCTTTCGGCGACAGTCAGTTTGAAAACATGGCGCTGGTTGACCTTGAGCGGAATCCGGCCCTGCGCCGGGTTTTTGATGGAGATCTGAGCGCCAGGCGGATATGTGCCGACCTCGAGTTATTTCTAGGGCAGAAGATAACGCCCGGCAAGACACTTCTTTTTATTGACGAAATACAGGCCGCTCCGCGTGCTATCACTGCTCTGCGCTATTTTTACGAAGAGATGCCAGACCTGCACGTTGTTGCCGCAGGCTCGCTGCTGGAATTTGCCCTGAAAGAGGCATCCTTCCCGGTGGGCAGAATTCAGTTCCTCACGCTCTACCCCCTCTGCTTTGCCGAGTATATGGAGGCCACGGGGAACCAGGAGGCAGCGGCAGCAATAATGCTGAACCCGTCGGCAACCTCTACGGCTGTCCATGAAATGCTGTTAGAAGAGCTGAAGAGATACTTTTTTGTCGGCGGTATGCCAGCCTGCGTCAAGGCGTACAAAGAAACTGGTTCGTTCACAGATGCTTTTGAGGTTCAGGCCGAGATCATCGATTCCTACCGAATGGATTTTGTCAAATACACCCCGCAGGTTGATCGCTTTTGCCTTGATGCTGTATTCAGCTCGCTCTCGCAACAGGTCGGCAACCAAATAAAGTATGCCCGCCTTGGGGAGGGATACTCCAATCCCACCTTGAAAAAGGCGTTCGAGCTCCTGTGCCTGGCGAATGTCGTTCGCAAGGTTCCGTCGGCCGACCCCTCCGGTCTGCCGCTTGGCGCAACCGCATCATCAAAGGTATTCAAAGCACTGATGCTGGATATCGGGCTGATGCGCTATCTATCCGGCATGCCTCCTGACCGGGAGTACGCAAAAACCGACCTGCTGGCGATCTATCGCGGCGCAATGGCCGAACAGTTTGTTGGTCAGGAAATGGCCGTTTCCCAGAACGGCAGCCTGTATTACTGGGACAGGCAGGCCAAGAGCAGTTCTGCCGAGGTGGATTATCTGGCCGTTCGGGACGGAATCATTCATCCGGTAGAGGTAAAAAGCGGCACATCCGGCAGTCTAAAGAGCCTGCACCTGTTCCTTTCTACCTACCCGAACTGCGGCAGGGGGTTGGTCTTCTCGTCTCGCCGCTATGCCGAATTGCCGGAGCAGAAGATAACATTCCTGCCACTCTACTCTGTATATTATGCAACCGCTGGAATCCAGGCTTAGCAGTTATCACTAACCAGAAAGGTATCTCATGACCACCCCGCCCAAATGTCCCACATGCAGCTCAGAATACACCTACGAAGACGGAGAAATGTACGTCTGCCCGGAATGCGCCCATGAATGGCCAACTACAGCCGCAGAGAAAGCGGATACCGGCAGTGTCGTGCGTGACGCTTTCGGCAACGAACTCAAGGATGGCGATTCGGTCACCGTTATCAAGGATCTGAAGATCAAGGGTTCTTCATTGTCCGTCAAGGTCGGAACCAAGGTAAAAAACATTCGCCTCATCTCGGGTGACCATGATATCGACTGCAAGATCGACGGGATCGGCGCGATGCAGTTGAAATCCGGGTTCGTAAAGAAAGCATAACGAGACCAGCACATGTTCTTCCTGAAAAAATGTATCAGCGCCGCCCTGCTCCCGCCCGGAATGTTTATTCTGATCCTGCTTGTAGCGGCCTGGTGGCTCAGACGTCAGCGCCGCACGCTTGCAGCCTGCAATTGCCTCCTGCTGGCGCTGCTTATCTGGGCTATGTCCACATCATTTATAGCCGACGTGCTCATCAGCCGACTGGAAAAAGGTCTTGCCATCCCGACCAGAGCGAAGGGTGACGTCATTGTTCTGCTGGGAGGCGGGGTAAACGATAAAGTTCCGGATCTGACCGGCAGCGGCGCGCCTTCCGAGGGAATGATGCCCCGCTTGGTCACAGCGGTCCGCCTGCAACGACAACTGGACATACCGATTCTGATTTCAGGAGGTGCAGTTTACGCTGGCCGCTCCGCAGAGGCGCCGGTAATTCGGCGTTTTCTGCTGGACCTGGGTGTTCCAGCCCATCAAATCCTGATAGAGGACAAAAGCCGCGACACCATCGAAAACGCCCGCTTCAGCCGGGTGATCCTGCAGCAGCACCGTTTCCGGCAACCGCTGCTGGTCACTTCCGCGTTTCACATGCGGCGTTCCCTGGAAGCATTCCGTCGAGAAGGAATCGCAATAACACCGGTCCCGGCCAACTTCTTTACCGCGCCAGGGCGAGCTACCATTTGGGCCGACCTGCTGCCTGAGTCCGGGGCACTGTACGGCACAGCAACCGCCCTACGGGAGTATCTCGGCCTGCTCTATTACCATCTCGGCGGTCAGGGCAAATGACAAGCCATCCATTTTCATGAACAATTTTGCCCTGTTCACAGACGTAAGCCTGAATCCTCAGCGCAAGCTTGGCATTGGCGGCTATCTGTTGGTTCCAGTGTCGTTCCTGGAAAGTGAGCCGCATGACATCGAGCAAGGTGAAGTATCCGCAAGGCTTAAAACCAGGAGGTTTACGGAGACTTCATCGACAAAGCTCGAAGTCCAGACAGTACTGTGGGCACTGGATGATCTGCGTAAGGAATTCACCGGATCCACTCTTGGGAGCCTGCAGATCTATACCGATTCCCAGTGTGTGGCCGGTCTTATGAAGAGAAGAAACACTTTAACAAACAGTGGCTTTATCGCTAAACGTTCAAGTCGTTTGCTAACAAACGCCACCCTCTACCGCGAGTTTTACGCAGCATACGACCAACTCGGCTTTCAGCTGATCAAGGTGTCCGGACACTCCCGCACCAGCTCCCACGACGCCGTTCATCGGATTTTTTCGTATGTCGACAGGGAGGTGAGGAAAGCGTTAACCCTTTGGGTGGATACCCCCTGACCAGACTCACCCGCCTCCAAAAGCCGCTGTTTATTCGACATTTCCGGGTCTAGTGCTTTGCATCTGCTGATTTTCTGATAAATTATACTGATTACAAATATCCATCACGAGGTATCCATGAAGATCGAAGTTATATCCGCCACCCCGCTGAAGTACGTCTCCCCTGCCCTGGTCGTCGGCTGTTTCGAAGACCTGCAAGATGAACTGTTCAACGCCTGTGATACCGCGCTGGAGGGATGTCTTGGTCGTTTGTACGCCAGCCAGGAGTTCAGGGGTAAGATCAACAGCTCCCGCCTGATTCACACCTTGGGCAAGCTGCCGGCCGAGCGGCTGCTGTTGGTGGGGCTGGGTAAAAAAAACGAGCTGGATGACGAGCGCCTGCGGCAGGCTGCCGGCAATGCCGTGCAGGCACTGCGCGGGGCGCGGGTATCCTCATTCGCAACGGCGCTGAATCTGGTCGGAATACCGGAAACTGCGCTGGAGGCGGTCTGCGAAGGGACACTGTTGGGCAGTTACAGCTTTGATCAATACAAGACCAAGGATA
>MHXL01000098.1:0-615 GCA_001824455.1 Desulfuromonadaceae bacterium GWB2_53_15 | reverse complement strand
GATGACCCTGCTGCTGCCCAAGGGGAGCAACAAGAAGGAGGCGGTTGCCAGGGTCAAGCATACAGTGGCCCTCTGCCTGGGGGTCAGCCTGGCCCGTGACCTGGTTTCCCATCCCGGCAATGTAGCTACCACCGGCTATCTGGCTGAAACTGCGCACGAGATTGCCGCTCGCCATGACCTGACCTGCGAGATACTGGAGCTTGACGAGTTGGAGCGACTAGGGATGAATGCCTTGGTGGCGGTAGGCAAGGGTTCGGCCGAGCCGCCTCGTCTGATCATACTGGAATACCGCGGGGCAAGCGAAAAAGAGCGTCCGGTGGTGCTGGTCGGCAAGGGGGTCACCTTTGATTCAGGCGGCATCTCCATCAAGCCGGGGGCCGGGATGGAGGAGATGAAGACCGACATGGCCGGCGGAGCGGCAGTATTGGGTGCCATGGAGGCGGCGGCGGCGCTGAAGCTGCCGGTCAACCTGGTGGGCATCATCCCCGCAGCGGAGAACATGCCGGACGCCAAGGCCTACAAACCGGGCGACGTGGTCACCTCGCTGTCCGGCCAGACCATCGAGATTACCAATACCGATGCCGAGGGGCGACTGGTCCTGTGCGATGCCCTGCA
>MHXL01000097.1:16020-30405 GCA_001824455.1 Desulfuromonadaceae bacterium GWB2_53_15 | reverse complement strand
TTGAGATTTCCTTTGAAGGTATCACGATCTAGCTCAAGCCACTGAGGAATTCCACGTCGAACAACCGCTTCCAGTGAATCATTGACGGAGGCTATTTTCTTGCTCTTTTCACGCAATTCTATAACATCACCTGATTTGAGTTGTATTGAAGGAATGTTCACCTTCCTGCCATTTAAAGTAAAATGGCCATGACGAACTAGTTGACGCGATTCTGTTCTAGAAGAAGCAAAACCAAGTCTATACACAACATTATCAAGACGACGCTCAAGGAGTGAAAGAAGATTCTCACCGGTAACACCCTTTAAGCGATCAGCTTCAGCAAAATAACTACGGAATTGTTTTTCCAATAAACCGTAGATTCGTCTAACTTTTTGTTTTTCACGCAACTGAACGCCATAAGAAGATATTTTAACGCGAGCTTGCCCGTGTTGCCCTGGAGGGTAGTTACGGCGCTTAATTGCGCATTTATCGGTATAACACCGATCGCCTTTCAAATACAATTCCGTGTTCTCTCTTCTGCACAGACGGCATGAAGGTCCTGTATATCGAGCCAATGAAAACCTCCTTTATTGGTTAATAAATTAAACTCTTCTTCGCTTAGGAGGACGGCATCCATTGTGAGGAATTGGAGTCACATCCTTAATAAAACTTACATTAAAACCTGCCGCCTGAAGCGCCCTAAGTGCCGACTCTCTGCCTGAACCAGGACCCTTAACATATACTTCTACATTCCTTAGTCCATGTTCTTGAGCCTTTTTAGCACAGTCTTCAGCAGCAATTTGTGCAGCGAAAGGCGTGCTTTTTCGTGACCCTTTGAAACCTTTAGCTCCTGCTGTGGACCAAGCAATCACGTTGCCAGCAGCATCTGTGATGGTAATAATGGTATTATTGAAAGTCGCCTGTATATGGGCAACACCATTCGTAATATTTTTGCGTTCTTTCTTCTTGCGTACGACTTTCTTAGCTGGACTTGCCATTCGTGTTCTCCAAAGCTAAATGGGATTATTTCTTTTTACCTGCAACAGTACGAGCAGGACCTTTGCGTGTACGAGAATTTGTCTTAGTACGCTGCCCCCGAACCGGTAGTCCCTTTCTATGACGAAGGCCACGATAGCAACCAAGATCCATAAGCCTTTTAATGTTCATGGAAACTTCACGGCGTAAGTCACCTTCAACCTTACAATTGCGGTCGATTTCATCGCGCAGGCGCGACACCTCAGCCTCAGTAAGTTTATCGGTACGGGTTTCCGGATCAATCTTAGATTCTGTGAGGATTAGTTCTGCTTTCGACCGGCCTATACCGAAAATATAAGTTAGGGCGATGACTATCCTCTTGTTCTTTGGTAAATCAATACCTGCAATTCGTGCCAATTGAAAGTCCTCCTTTAATTACTCATCCCTGACGCTGTGAATGTTTGGGAATGTCACAGATTACACGAACAACACCTTTGCGCTTGATGATCTTGCATTTGTCACAAATTTTTTTCACAGAAGCTCTAACTTTCATTTATCTCTCCTCACATGCACTATAAACATGTCAAAATAACCGGTCCAGAATCTGTAATGGCAACTGTATGTTCGAAATGTGCAGAAAGACCACCATCACAAGTTACAACAGTCCAATCATCTTTTAAAACTCGAACATCATGCCCCAATTGATTAATCATTGGCTCTATAGCCAGAACCATCCCCGGCTTAAGCAGAATACCTTTACCAGGTACACCAAAATTTGGCACCTGAGGATCCTCATGAAGACATCTTCCAATACCATGACCAACAAAATCACGTACTACAGAAAAACCTTTAGATTCAACAAAGGATTGTATGGCGTATGACACGTCGAACAACCTACCACCAGGCACTGCATTTCTAACCCCCTCATACAAAGACTGTTCAGTGACTTTAATAAGGGTTGCTGCCAAATCAGAAACGTCACCTACAGGTACCGTTATAGCTGCGTCACCATAAAAATCATCATAAAAAACTCCAAAATCCAAACTCAATATATCGCCGTTTTTAAGCGGGATTGAAGTTGGAATCCCATGAACGACTTGATTATTAGGCGAGCAGCACAATGCATTGGGGTAATTATGATAACCTTTAAAAGCTGCTTTAGCTTTATGTTTTTTAACTTCGCAACTTGCTATGGAATCTAAATCTTGCGTGGTCACGCCTGGCTTAACCAGTTCTTTAAGTAATGCAAGAACTTCGGCGACAATCTTACAAGGAATTTTCATCCTTTCGATCTCACGAGGAGATTTAAGAATGATCACCTTGTCGCCCTTCGAGCAAACTGCTGATCTGAAGCTGAATTTCTTTTATAGATCCACAACCTTCGATATGGCGCAACAAACCAGACTGCTCGTAGTAATCTTTTAAGGGTGCTGTCTGCCGAGCATAAACATCGAGTCTATTTATAATGGTACGCTCCCGATCATCATCTCGCTGAACTAAAGGACCACCACACAAGGTACACTGATCTACGCTTGCTGGCGGATCATATGTAAGGTGATACCCTTTTCCACAAACAGAGCAAGTACGCCTACCAGATAGACGTTGAATAATTTGAGAATCATCTAGCTCCATCGAAATTACGCAATCTATCTCACGTCCGATTTCGACTAACATCTTGTCTAAAGCATCTGCTTGAGCAATAGTCCTAGGAAAGCCATCTAAAACAAAACCGTTTTCACAATCAGGTTGCGCGAGACGATCCTTAACAATAGCCATAACAACATCATCCGATACAAGACCACCTGAATCCATGATCTTTTTTGCCATTATTCCAAGCGGTGTTTGCGCTTTAACTGCAGCTCTCAACATGTCACCAGTAGACACCTGGGGGACACCTAGGCGCTCAACTATAAACTGCGCCTGTGTACCTTTACCAGCACCAGGCGGACCAAAAAGAATCAGGTTCATATTACTTTCTACCCCTAATTCTAACACCTTTTAAAAACCCCTCATAATTACGGGTAATTAAATGCGACTCTATCTGAGCTACAGTATCCATACCAACACCAACAGCAATCAACAAAGCCGTCCCGCCAAAATAGAACGGCAGATTAAATTTTCCAATCAGAATAGACGGCAGAACGCAAACAACGGAGATGTAAATGGCCCCAGCAAAAGTAAGTCGCGTAAGAACACTATCCATAAAATCAGACGTTTCCTTACCAGGCCTAATCCCTGGAATATAACCACCATGTTTTTTTATATTTTCTGCAACATCTACAGGATTAAAAGTTACAGCCGTATAGAAATAACAGAAAAACACAATAAAGACAACATAAAAAACATTATATGCCCAATTTCCAGGTGATAGACTTTTAGCCGCCTGCTGAACCCAAGGAATATTTATAAAATTAGCAATTGTCGCAGGGAACATTATTATTGAAGAAGCAAAGATAGGCGGTATTACTCCAGCCATATTAACTTTTAGTGGCAAATGAGACGACTGAGCATTAAACGTCTTAAGACCAACGACTCTTTTGGCGTAGTGAATAGGAAGCCTTCGCTGTCCACGTTCCACGAAAACTATACCTGCGATAACCGCAAACATAAGCGCCAGAACAAATATAATAACAAATAAAGAAATCTGTCCAGCATTGAGTAATTTTATAGTATTCCCAAGCGCAGTCGGTATCCCAACCACAATTCCAGCAAAAATGATAAGGGATATACCATTACCAATCCCTTTCTCGGACATTTGTTCACCTAACCACATAATAAATGCAGTGCCTGCCGTGAGTGTAAGAACCGTCATAAGCCTAAATGACCATCCTGCGCTAGGCACAACCAGTTCACCAGCCGGCCCACGCATACTTTCCAAACCTATAGCAATGCCAAGACCCTGTACAACGCTCAAAACGACTGTACCGTAACGAGTATATTGGATTATCTTTTTACGCCCTGACTCACCTTCTTTAGAAAGCTTCTCTATCGCAGGAACTACAACCGTAAGCAATTGAAATATGATAGATGATGAAATATACGGCATTATTCCCAGAGCAAAAACGCTGAGACGCTCAAGCGCCCCTCCAGAAAACATGTCAAAAAGGCCTAGGAGCGTTCCTTGGGCCTGCTTGAAAAAATGAGACAGAGCTATACGGTCAATACCTGGAGTTGGGATATGACATCCAATACGGTATACAGCAAGCATGCCCAAAGAAAACAGAACTCTTTTCTTAAGTTCAGGAATTTTAAATATATTCTTAAGTGCTTCAAGCACTATAGTTTCTCCTCAAAAGTTCCGCCTGCTGCAGTAATTTTATCCTTTGCAGATTGACTAAACTTTGTAGCTACTACCTTGAGTGGCTTTGCTATATCACCATTTCCAAGAATTTTTACATTCACATTAGAGCGGTTAACCAGTCCCATTTCTATAAGGGTTTCTAAATTAATTATTGCTCCAACCTCAAATACATCTAGCTGTTTAAGATTTACCACAGCATATTCTAAGCGCTCTACAGGTGTAAATCCACGTTTTGGTAGCCGGCGCTGCAATGGCATTTGGCCGCCTTCGAACCCTGCTTTTATACTACCACCAGAACGAGCCTTCTGACCCTTGTGTCCTTTAGTTGCAGTCTTTCCGTGCCCTGAACCAGTACCACGTCCAATACGTTTTCTTTTCTTGGTCGAACCCATTGCAGGTTTGAGTGTATTTAAATCCATTATATCCACCCTTTTTTACTGTGCGATATGTAACATATGGTTTATCTTCGCAATCATTCCCCGAACTTCAGGGGTGTCTTGAAGTTCAATCGTCTTATTAAGCCTACGCAAACCAAGACCAGCTACGATATCACGATGTTTTTTGGGCTTGCCTATTGTGCTTTTGACGAGTGTAACACGCAGTTTTGCGCTCATAATTAGGTCCACCTCAATGTTTTTATTCTGTCAAACCGCGACGTGCAGCAATATCTTCTGGTGTTTTAAGCCTTTTAAGCCCATCAAAAGCAGCCTTTACAACATTGTGAGGGTTGTTAGAACCAAGGCATTTGGAAAGAATATTATTGATGCCAGCAGCTTCAAATATAGCCCGAGCGGCACCACCTGCAATAACACCAGTACCTGCAGAAGCCGGTTTCATCAGAAGTTTACCTGCACCAAATTTTCCTTCAATCTCGAAAGGGATTGATTGACTCTGGTTGACAGGAACCTTAATAAGATTCTTTTTAGCTTGTTCTACACCCTTCCTGATTGCCTCTGGCACCTCATTAGCTTTGCCAAGGCCATAACCAACATGTCCACTACCGTCACCGACTACAATCAAAGCCGAAAAGCTGAAACGACGACCACCCTTCACAACTTTTGCGACACGACTGATATGTACTACACGGTCAGTAAGATTCAGTTCTGCCGGATTAATTCTACTCAATGAAAACCTCCTCGTCGCTTTAAAAAAGAAGCCCGGCCTCGCGGGCAGCTTCAGCCAGTGCCTTAATCCTACCATGGTAGAGAAAACCGTTTCGGTCAAACACAACAGATGTAATACCTTTTTCGATTGCAAGACGTGCTATATCTTTGCCCACATGTGTCGCTGCATTTATATTACCAGTAGATGAAAGTTCATCCGTCCCTGCGGACAGCGTAGAGCTAGCAACTATTGTGAGACCCTTTGAGTCATCAATGAGTTGAGCATAAATATGTCGTGCACTTTTAAATACATTAAGGCGCGGACGCATTGTAGTGCCACGTACTTTTTTACGTACTCGTACTTGCCGTTTAAGACGTGTTATAGTTTTAAGTGCAGTTTTTGCCACGTGAATCTCCTTATAAAGACTATTTTTTGCCTGTTTTACCGGCTTTTCTTAGGATAGTCTCGTTAGCGTATTTGATGCCCTTGCCTTTGTATGGTTCTGGCTCACGGAAAGATCTGATCTTAGCAGCAGTCTGGCCAACAAGTTCCTTGTCAAACCCTTTGACCGCAAGTTTTGTCATCTTTTCCACATCAATGGCGATACCTTCTGGTATAGGAAAGTTAACTGGGTGGGAATATCCCAGACTCAGAACTAAATCTTTACCCTTAACCTCGGCACGATAACCAACACCATTTATTTCAAGATCGGTCTGAAAACCTTTTGTAACACCTATGACCATGTTATTGATCAACGTACGCGTAAGTCCATGAGCAGCACGTGTTGAAGTATTATCATCGTTTCTAGTGACCAGAATACTCGTCTCAGAAATGTTAAGCGTAACACATGTCATAATCTGACGGTTCAATTTGCCATTTGGTCCCTGCACTGAGATGACAGAATCGTTAAAAGTGAGCTTAACACCCTTAGGTATTTCTATGGGAAGCTTCCCTATTCTCGACATTGATTCATGCTCCTTAATTTCAATGGGTTACCAGATCGTGCAAAGGATCTCACCGCCAACACCAGCTTTTCGAGCAGCATTGTCTGTAATAATCCCCTTAGAAGTGGAAAGAATCGCAACTCCCATGCCGCTTTTAACGACCGGGATATCTTCTGCCTTCTTATAAACCCTGCCACCTGGCTTACTAACGCGCTTGATCTCATTTATAACACTATCTTTTTCATCAATATACTTTAGATAAACCCTAAGGACACCCTGAAGATTATCAGAGATAACCTTGTAGTTTTTAATGAAACCTTCTTGCTTAAGAACAGTAGCAATGTTGACCTTAAGATTAGAAGATGGAATATCTACCTTCTGAAGCTTGACCATGTTTGCGTTTCTTATTCTGGTTAGCATATCGGCAATTGGATCTGTCATGGACATTGTTTGCGACTCCTGTCTATTTCTTCATTCGTTATTGATTACCAGCTGGATTTGATCACGCCAGGTATCTGTCCCGAGGAAGCATATTTACGGAGGCATATCCTGCACATCTGAAACTTGCGGTAATATGCTTTCGGTCTGCCACATACCTTGCAACGACTATGCTGTTGCACTTGAAATTTTGGCTTACGCTGGGATTTGATAATCATTGAAACTTTTGCCACGGAATCCTCCCGAATGTTCTTAGTTCCTGAACGGCATGCCCAGGTACTTGAGCAACGCCCTACCTTCTTCGTCTGTTTTGGCGCTTGTTACTATAGTTATATTCAATCCTTTGATCTTATCAACCTTGTCATAATTGATCTCCGGAAAAATAAGCTGTTCCTTGATGCCAAGGGTATAATTACCTTTTCCATCAAAAGCCTTGGCGGAGACACCTTTAAAATCGCGTACCCTGGCCAGTGAAACATTCATAAGACGATCAAGAAACTCATACATTCTATCACGACGTAACGTAACCATACATCCAATCGGCATACCTTGGCGCAGCTTAAAAGTTGCAATGGATTTTTTTGCCTTAGTAATTACAGTTTTTTGACCAGTAATTGCATTCAACTCGGCGCTTGCAGAATCAAGTATTTTTATATTCTGAATCGCTTCACCAAGACCCATATTAACTACAACTTTTTCTATACGCGGAACTTCCATAATATTTTTGTAACTGAAGTCTTTGCGCAACTTTGGAACTACTTCAGTATCATATAGTTCTTTAATTCGGACCATTGATCACTTCCTCCTATCTATTTCTCAAGAGAACTGCCACATTTTACGCAGATTCTCTGTTTTTCGCCATTCTCAAGAACTGTTCTCCTGATTCTTACCGGTTTGGCACACTTGGAGCAGAACAGCATGACGTTGGAGATATGGATCGAGGCCTCTTTTTCTTTGATCCCTCCCGCCTCATTGCCACGGGCTTTAAGATGGCGCTTAACCATGTTAAGGCCTTCAACTATTACACTATCCTTCTTGGGTAACAGTTGAAGTATTTTACCGGTTTTGTTCTTTTCTTTCCCGGCAACAACCATCACTGTATCACCCTTACTGACATGTGATTTTGTAGCTTGCATCTTTGTTTCTCCGATTCGGATTAGAGTACTTCTGGTGCGAGGGAAATAATCTTCATAAACTTTTTAGCTCTAAGTTCCCTAGCAACAGGGCCAAAGATGCGGGTACCGATTGGTTCTTTCTGGTTGTTTATAACTACGCCAGAATTGTCATCAAAGCGGATAAAAGAACCATCAGGACGACCTAGTTCTTTTGCTGTTCTGACTATGACAGCTTTAACCACGTCACCTTTTTTTACTTTCGAGTTCGGGAGAGCCTCACGTACAGAGGCTACAATTATGTCTCCAATTCCGGCATATTTACGTTTAGAACCACCTAGAACCTTAATACAAAAAAGTTTCTTGGCTCCGGAATTATCGGCAACGTCTAGTATTGACTGCATTTGTATCATTACTGAGTTCCCCTGTCCTAAGAGATGCTTTCGATGATCTGTTTCAGGTTCCAGCGTTTGTCCTTACTTAATGGACGACACTCAATGATCTGAACCCGATCTCCCATCTTGCAACTGTTTTTTTCGTCATGAACCTTATACTTAACGCTACGCTTGATGTATTTATTATATACCGGATGCTTGACAAGGCGATCTACTCTGACAACAGCGGTCTTTTCCATCTTGTCGCTTACCACGGTACCTACCTGTAATTTTCTGTGACCACGTTCACTCATCTGTTACTCCCTATGGCTTGTTTCGGTAATAATAGTGCTTACCCTGGCAATATCTTGACGGAGGCCCTTGAGCTTGGCTGTATTTTCAAGCCTGCCAGTATGCAATTGAAACTTTAGGTTAAAAAGCTCCTGAGTAAGTTCGACCTTCTTATTAACAAGATCCTCAGTAGACATATTACGTAATTCACTAGGCTTCATGGTTATCACCTCTGGCAACAAACTTAGTGGAAAGAGGTAGCTTATGTGCAGCTAACCTGAGTGCCTCACGAGCAATTTCCTCAGTGACACCTTCCATCTCATAGAGAAGAGTGCCCGGCTTAACAACCGCAACCCAGGAATCTGGTGAACCTTTACCTTTACCCATCCTGGTTTCCGCTGGTTTGGAGGTTAGAGGCTTATCGGGAAAGACCCGAATCCAAATTTTACCACCCCTCTTAATATATCGAGTCATGGCAATACGTGCCGCTTCTATCTGACGGGAATCTAACCAGCCACACTCTGTAGCCTGGAGACCAAACTCACCGAAGGAGAGTGTTGTACCACGGCAAGGTTTGCCGTTCATGCGCCCCTTCATTTGTTTTCTATGTTTAACCCGTTTCGGCATTAACATTGAAACTTACTCCTGTTCTGCAATGAATTGATTTATTGGCCGGGAAGTATTTCGCCCTTGAATATGAGTACCTTGATGCCAATAAGGCCGTACGTTGTCTTTGCTTCAGCAAAACCGTAATCGATATCAGCGCGAAGCGTATGCAGAGGAACCCTTCCTTCACGATACCACTCTGTTCGAGACATCTCTGCTCCGCCCAGACGCCCTGAACATGTGATCCTGATCCCTTTTGCCCCAAATTTAAGAGCAGACGTTACACTCTTTTTCATAGCTCTGCGAAATGCGATTCTGCGTTCAAGCTGAAGTGCCACATTCTCAGCAACTAGCTGAGCGTCCAATTCCGGCTTACGCACCTCACTAATATTAATAAAAATCTCTTTCGAGGTAAGACTTGCCAGCTCTTTTTTGATAGTTTCTACTTCAGAGCCCTTTTTACCGATAATCAAACCAGGTCTCGCCGTGAAGATATTTATTTTTGTCTTGTTGGCAGCCCGCTCAATTTCAATTTTTGAGACACCAGAACTATAAAGGCGTTTTTTTAGGTAGGCACGAATTTTGAGATCTTCATGCAATAACTTTGCGTAATCTGCTTCCGCATACCACTTTGAGTCCCAGGTTTTTATTACACCAAGCCTGAAACCTATCGGATTAACTTTTTGTCCCAAACTACACCTCCACGTTATGAAACTATTTCGAGTCTGAAAGTGTTACGTTGATATGGCTGGTTGGCTTACGAATCTTACTTGCACGTCCCATAGCACGAGGCACAAAACGTTTAAGAACTGCCCCGCCATCAACAAAAATGCTCTTTACGAACAATCTGTCTACATCAGAAACGCCCTTCTGTTCAGCATTTGCAACTGCAGACCTAAGCAATTTAATAATGAGTTTTGCAGAAGGCTGTGGCATGAATCTCAGGGTATTGAGAGCATCTTGAATGCCCTTACCCCTGACAAGATCAACCACAAGGCGTGTCTTACGCGGAGAAAGACGTATAGATGTAAGTTTTGCGCTGGATTCCATTTAAAGCTCCCTTGCTACTTCTTAACTTTGCTTTTCTTGTCGGCAGCGTGGCCGTGAAAAGTCCTAGTCGGGGAGAATTCACCCAACTTATGACCAACCATATTCTCAGTAACGTATACCGGGATGAACTTACGGCCATTATGCACCGCAAGGCTGAGCCCAATAAAATCTGGAGTAATTGTTGAACGACGCGACCAAGTCTTAATAATTTTTTTTGAATTAGGACCTTCGGACTGGACCTTTTTAGCCAGGTGACCATCAACAAAAGGACCTTTTTTAATTGAACGTGCCATTATTCAGCCTCTCACGCGTTATTTGCTACGCTTCTTAACAATGAAGCGATCAGATGACTTATTAGTTCTAGTTTTATACCCCTTAGTTGGAATACCCCAGGGAGTAACCGGATGACGACCACCAGATGTACGCCCTTCACCACCACCGTGTGGATGATCCACAGGGTTCATGGCAACGCCACGTACCTTAGGCCGGTTACCAAGCCAGCGAGACCGGCCAGCCTTGCCTATACAGACCTTTTCATGGTCAAGATTACCCACTTGGCCGATGGTTGCATAACAGTCCTGAAGAACCATTCGCACTTCGCCAGAAGGGAGCTTAACTTGTGAGTATCTACCCTCTTTAGCCATGAGCTGTGCAAACGTACCAGCACTTCTTGCAAGCTGAGCGCCCTTGCCTATTTTAAGCTCAACGTTGTGAATAATTGTACCCAGAGGGATTGCCTTTAATGGCAATGCATTACCTGGTTTAATATCTGCCTCTGGTCCGCTGAGCACAGTATCGCCAACCTTCAGATCAAGAGGCGCTAGTATGTACCGTTTTTCACCATCCACATAATGGAGCAAAGCTATACGTGCACTCCGGTAAGGGTCATATTCAATGCTAGCGACCTTAGCAGGAATACTGGTTTTTTCACGACGGAAGTCGATGATGCGGTATGTCTGCTTATGCCCGCCACCTTTGTGACGAGAGGTAACACGACCATACGAGTTTCTGCCCCCGGTCTTCTTTAACTTTAAAAGAAGAGACTTCTCAGGAGTAGTAGTTGTGATTTCTTCGAACGTCGAGCAGGTCTGATGCCTACGCCCTGCTGATGTCGGCTTATAACTTTTGATTCCCATTGTGAACCCCGAAAGTGTTAATTAAACCTCAAAGAAATCTATGGATTGCCCCTCATGCAGCGATACATAGGCCTTTTTCCAGTTGGACCGTTTACCAAAGTTACGGCCGAATCTTTTTACCTTGCCGGAAACGTTTACGGTTCTGACATTAGCAACCTTAACCTTGAAAAGAGCCTCTACCGCTTGCTTGATCTCGATCTTGTTGGCATCCCTATCAACAACGATAGCTACCGTATTGGTTACGTCGCTGCCAAGAGATGTCTTCTCGGTTACATGTGGTTTCTTAATTACAGAATAAATATTCATTTCTGTAGCGCTCCTTCAACGAATTGTATCGCGCCCTGGGTAATGATGATGTTTTTGTACTTGAGCATGTCATGTATATTTAATGCGTCATGCTTTAGCATCTTAATATGTGGCACATTACGGCACGATAGGTGCAAATTATTGCTAGGAAAATCAGTAATGATTAGTGAGCGCTCAATCTCAAAACGCTTCATGAATCCTACAAATCCCTTTGTGGAGATTGCTTCAAAATCAAGCTTATCAAGCACCGTAATCCGATCACTCTTAAACTGTAGTGACAAAGCAGAGCGTAATGCAGCATTACGTGCCTTCTTATTCATACTAAGATTGTATTCCTTGGATTGGGGACCAAAGGCAACACCACCACCAGGATACTGAGGAGCTCTACGGCAACCCTGTCTTGCTCCGCCTGTACCCTTTTGTTTAAAGGGCTTCTTTCCACTACCAGCAACCTCCGAACGAGTCTTGGTACCAACAGTACCTGCTCTTCGGTTAGCCAGTTGGATGCGAAGAGCCAAGTGCATCAGATGCTCTTTTACCTCAGTGTTGAAAATTTCGTCAGACAGCTGAACTTCCCCAACCTGCTGCCTGTCCATGTTGAAAACTGCTATCGAAGGCATACGGATACTCCCGATGATATTATCTTAGGCTTTGACGCTATTTTTAATAAGGATGACGTTATTGCGGTGCCCTGGAACAGCTCCTTTAATCAGAAGCAGGTTCTCAGATGCATCTACACGAACAACCTGTAGTCTTTGCACAGTGACACGCTCGTTTCCAAGTTGTCCGGGCATTTTTTTGTTTTTAAATACTCGGGACGGAGTAGCCGATGCCCCAATAGAACCTGGTGCACGATGAAAACGAGAACCATGTGATGCTCGCCCTCCACTGAAGTTCCAACGCTTAATTACGCCTTGGAATCCCTTGCCGATACTGGTACCGGTTACATCTATATAATCACCAGGCTGAAACTGCTCAACTGTCAGCATATCGCCAACAGACAGCTCTTGCATACTGTCTAGCTGCAATTCTCGCAAGTGCCTGAAGACTCCCTGTCCAGATTTCGTGCAGTGGCCAAGCTGTGGTTTTGTAGCAGCAGAAGCGCTCATTGACTCAAAACCAACCTGAACCGCGCAATAACCATCAATATCTGTGGTTTTTTTCTGAGTTACAACACACGGACCGGCCTGTACAACCGTAACCGGTATGCGGGTGCCATCTTCCATGAATATCTGGGTCATACCCAGTTTTTTGCCGATGATACCTTTCATCATATCTGTTCCCATTCAAGAAAAGTACGTTACAGTTTAATTTCGACGTCCACACCAGCAGACAGATCAAGTTTCATAAGAGCATCCACCGTCTGCTGAGTGGGATCCAGGATGTCAATAAGTCTTTTGTGAGTCCGAATTTCGAACTGATCACGCGACTTTTTATCGACGTGAGGCCCACGAAGCACACAGTACTTATTGATTACTGTAGGAAGCGGGATAGGGCCTGCAACACGGGCTCCAGTTCTTTTAGCTGTCTCGACGATCTCACCAACAGAAACATCCAGCAGTTTGTGGTCATATGCCTTTAGGCGAATTCTGATCTTCTGGCTCTGCATTGATATCCTCGTAACGTTTTATTCAATAATCGAGCTGACGACGCCGGCGCCAACGGTACGGCCACCTTCACGGATGGCGAAGCGAAGTCCTTCGTCCATGGCTATCGGGGTGATCAGATTAACGGTTACTGCTACGTTATCACCTGGCATAACCATTTCGGTTCCAGCCGGGAGATCGACAATACCGGTTACATCTGTTGTCCGGAAGTAGAACTGGGGACGATAGCCGTTGAAGAACGGGGTATGACGACCACCCTCTTCCTTGGTAAGTACATAGGCTTCGGCCTTGAACTTGGTATGAGGGGTAATTGAACCTGGCTTGGCAAGTACCTGACCACGCTCGATGTCTTCACGCTTGACACCGCGCAAAAGTGCACCAATGTTATCGCCGGCACGCCCTTCGTCCAGAAGCTTACGGAACATCTCAACACCGGTTACTGTGGTCTTGGTAGTGGCCTTCATACCAACGATCTCAACCTCTTCACCAACCTTGACAATGCCACGCTCAACACGACCGGTAGCAACAGTTCCGCGGCCGGAGATCGAGAAAACGTCTTCTATCGGCATCAGGAAAGGTTTGTCAATTGCACGCTCAGGGTTAGGAATGTAACTGTCAACGGCATCCATGAGTGCAAAGATAGCCGGCTCAGCCAACTCACCCTTCTCACCATTCAATGCCTGAAGAGCAGAACCCTTGATGATTGGAATGTCGTCACCAGGGAAGTCGTAACTGGAAAGAAGCTCACGTATTTCAAGCTCGACCAGTTCAAGCAGCTCTTCATCATCAACCATGTCAGCTTTGTTGAGGAACACAACAATGTAAGGTACGCCTACCTGACGAGCAAGCAGGATGTGCTCACGGGTCTGTGGCATCGGGCCATCGGCAGCAGACACAACGAGAATGGCTCCATCCATCTGGGCTGCACCAGTGATCATGTTCTTGACATAGTCGGCATGACCCGGGCAATCGACATGGGCGTAGTGGCGCTGGTCGGTTTCGTATTCGACATGGGCGGTGGCAATGGTAATACCGCGCTCACGCTCTTCAGGGGCGTTGTCGATCTGGTCGAAGGCCTTGAATTCAGCTTGACCCTTACCTGCCAATACCTTGGTAATAGCTGCGGTCAAAGTGGTCTTGCCGTGGTCAACGTGGCCAATCG
>MHXL01000097.1:5550-15972 GCA_001824455.1 Desulfuromonadaceae bacterium GWB2_53_15 | reverse complement strand
TGATAACAGGCCCTCCTCTTCAGTGTATTTCTTAACCTTTTACTTTTGCTATGATTTCTTCAGCAACCGACTTAGGCACCGGCTCGTAATGATCAAACGTCATCGAATAGGTTGCTCGGCCCTGCGTACCAGAGCGGAGATCGGTAGAGTAACCAAACATTGCTGCTAAAGGAACCATTGCAGATATCACTTGAGCACCACCGCGGCTATCCATCCCCATAATTCGTCCACGACGGGAATTCAGGTCGCCAATTACATCTCCCATATATTCTTCAGGGACAACAACCTCAACCGACATAATTGGCTCGAGGATAATCGGAGCTGCTTTTGAACAGCCCTCTTTGAAACCCATGGAACCAGCTATCTTAAATGCCATTTCAGAGGAATCGACCTCGTGATATGAACCGTCGATCAAGGTAACTTTTACATCAACTACAGGGAAGCCTGCAAGAACACCATTATCAGTAGCTTCAAATATTCCTTTGCCAACTGCAGGAATATATTCACGCGGGACAACACCGCCCTTGATAGCATCTACAAACTCAAAACCCTTACCTGCTTCCTGCGGCTCAACTTCAAGCCAAACATGGCCGTACTGACCGCGACCGCCAGACTGGCGAACAAACTTGCCTTCAACCTTTACTTTCTTGGTGATGGTCTCACGATAAGCAACCTGAGGTTTACCAACATTCGCATCCACCTTAAACTCACGCTTCAGCCGATCAACAATAATCTCAAGATGCAATTCACCCATGCCGGAGATAATTGTCTGACCCGTTTCCTCATCCGTCTTGACTCGGAAGGAAGGGTCTTCACTGGCCAGTTTTTGAAGGCCGAAACCGAGCTTTTCCTGCTCAGCCTTAGTTTTAGGCTCAATTGCAATAGAAATAACTGGTTCAGGAAATTCTATAGATTCAAGTATTACCTGGCTTTCCTCATCACAGAGCGTATCGCCGGTAGTTGTATATTTAAGCCCTACAGCAGCCGCAATATCACCAGCATACACTTCTTTAATCTCTTCTCGCTTGTTTGCATGCATCTTTAGAATGCGGCCAAGACGCTCTTTTTTACCCTTGGTTGAATTGTAAATATATGAACCGGCAGTGGCAACTCCGGAATACACCCGAAAGAACGTCAACTGGCCTACAAAGGGATCGGTCATAATCTTGAAACCTAGGGATGAAAAAGGTTCAGCATCAGATGCCTTTCGTTCAATTTCTGCACCGCTATCAACATCCACTCCTTTAATGGGCGGGATGTCCATCGGTGAAGGCATATAATCAACAACAGCATCAAGGAGGTTCTGCACACCCTTGTTCTTAAAAGAAGAACCGCAAATGACTGGAATTATTTTTATAGCAATAGTGCAGTCACGTATTGCAGCCATAATTTCAACATCAGTCAGAACTTCACCACTTAGATACTTCTCCATGAGAGCGTCATCATGACTAGAGATTTCTTCAATCATTTTCTCGCGATACTCAACTGCTTGATCAAGCAAAGCTTCAGGGATCTCTTCTTCATGGTAATTCGCACCCAAAGCTTCATCTTCCCAAATAACAGCCTTCATACGAACCAAATCAATAACACCCCTAAAGGTATCTTCACTACCTACCGGGAGCTGAATCGGAATGGCATTAGCCTTCAGACGATCCTTGATCATATGTACACCACGAAAGAAATCAGCACCAACGCGGTCCATCTTATTTATGAACGCAATACGAGGAACACCATATTTGTCAGCTTGACGCCAAACGGTCTCGGACTGCGGCTCTACACCACCAACCGAGCAGAAAACAGCCACTGCCCCATCAAGTACTCTTAAAGAACGCTCCACTTCAATAGTGAAATCAACATGGCCAGGAGTATCAATTATATTAATATTGTAATCACGCCAACTGCAGGTTGTTGCTGCAGACGTGATTGTGATGCCGCGCTCCTGCTCCTGTTCCATCCAGTCCATTGTGGCAGTGCCTTCATGGACTTCACCAATCTTATGTGAAACACCAGTATAATAAAGGATGCGCTCAGTGGTCGTCGTCTTACCGGCGTCGATGTGAGCCATAATCCCTATATTTCTATATTTTTCTAAAGCAACTAAACGGGGCACAAAATCCTCCAGAAGCAATCAAGCATTTACCAGCGATAATGAGCAAAGGCGCGATTAGCCTCTGCCATTTTATGAACATCCTCACGTTTTTTTACTGCAGCACCACGGCTGTTATAAGCATCAAGAATTTCACCAGCCAACTTATCCTTCATGGTTTTCTCACTACGAGCAGTTGAGTACTTTATCAACCAGCGCATAGCAAGAGATACACGGCGATCGGGACGAACCTCAATCGGAACCTGATACGTAGAACCACCCACCCTACGGGACTTAACTTCCAACATGGGTTTAATATTATCAAGACTCTTCTTCAGTACCACGACCGGCTCGGCATTAGCTTTTTGAGCTACAATGTCTAGTGCGCCATAAAGGATCGATTCAGCGATACTTTTTTTACCTGCAAGCATCAGTATGTTGATCAGCTTGGCTACAGTTTTGTCGTGAAACATTGGGTCAGGCAGTATATTTCTTTTGGGTACTTCTCTTCTTCTTGGCATAATCTATCCCTTCAACAGAAATCTGTGCGTATTACTTCGGTCGTTTAGCGCCGTACTTAGAGCGACTCTTCTTACGATCCTTCACACCCACGGAGTCAAGCGTACCACGCACAATATGGTAACGCACACCAGGAAGGTCTTTAACTCTGCCGCCGCGAATCAAAACAACTGAATGCTCCTGCAAATTATGACCCACACCCGGAATATAAGACGTCACCTCGATTCCATTTGTCAACCTAACCCTGGCAACCTTGCGGAGAGCGGAGTTCGGCTTCTTAGGCGTCGTAGTATAAACCCTAGTACAGACACCGCGCTTCTGAGGACAGCACTTGAGGGCGGGCGCAGTCGACTTATCCCTCTTGCTTTCTCTGCCTACACGTATCAGTTGATTAATTGTTGGCATAATCGTCGATTTCTCCCAGCTAAAAAATATCCGCACGAACCCACTAAAGAGCCGAACCGCGAAATTAACAAATTTATTACTTCTATGTCAATACATTTCTTCGCCACAAGCAAGAAAAATACTTTATCTAACATCAACAAAACATAAATCCAAATTTACAGAAAAACAAAAAAAGAACCATCCGTGACATGAGAGAATTGCCGACTTATGGCGCATAGCGCCAAAACAAGAGGGGGAACGGAATAGGTGTAGGGCCAGGATTAAACTGGCATCTCCATTCATGTGTCAAAGTGCCAATACACTTTGGGCAATCTCTCTCAAAAGAGTAAAGATAAATACAGTTTATTTTTCACTGTGTCAACTATTAATTTCACTTTGCACTTTTTTATTGATGTTTAACAGGGATGAGAGTGTAAATCTACACACCCTCATCCCTATATCTGATAATACTAAGCTGCTTCCTGCTTGTCTTCAGATCCTTCAGCAGAACGATCAACGTTTTGTGATCCCTGCTCAGGTACATCTACAATCAACCGGAGATTGCGATAACGCGCAAGCCCGGTACCGGCAGGAATAAGCCGCCCCATGATGACATTCTCCTTGAGACCGCGCAGATAGTCAATTTTACCTTCAATTGCGGCTTGAGTAAGCACCTTGGTAGTTTCCTGGAAAGATGCTGCCGAAATGAAAGACTCAGTAGACAATGATGCTTTAGTAATGCCAAGCAGCAAAGGCTCGGCGATGGCCGGGCGCTTTCCTGCTGACAAGACCTTTTCGTTTTCCTCTTCGAACACAAAACGCTCAACCTGATCATCAACTAGGAGGGTCGTATCGCCAACATCCTTAATACGAACACGCCGAAGCATCTGACGCACTATAACCTCGATGTGCTTGTCGTTGATCTTGACCCCCTGGAGACGATAAACTTCCTGGACCTCATCTACTAGGTACTTTGCGAGCTCTTTGACGCCTAGAACCCTGAGAATGTCATGTGGGTTTGAGGAACCATCCATGAGTGCTTCGCCTGCTCGAACTTGATCTCCTTCATGAACACTGATGTGTTTCCCTTTGGGTATCAAGTACTCCTTCGGTTCGCCAACCTCAGGCGTGACGATGACTTTCCGTTTACCCTTGGCGTCCTTACCGTAGGAAACGCGGCCATCAATTTCTGTGATGACTGCATAATCTTTAGGTTTACGAGCTTCGAACAACTCGGCCACTCGTGGCAGACCACCGGTGATGTCCTTAGTTTTAGTGGTCTCACGCGGGATTTTTGCGATAATATCGCCTGCACTAATGACAGCATCATCTTGGACAGATATATTGGCGCCAACAGGGAGGAAGTAACGGCCGATGGTACCACTTCCCTCGCCACTAGCGTCTTTGATGGCAATCCTTGGGCGTTTGTCACTATCTTTGGACTCTATGATAACCTTACGAGAGAGACCAGTAACCTCATCCAACTGTTCTTCCATGCTAACACCTTCGATGATATCACCGAATTTCACCTTACCGGCAAATTCAGTGAGAATCGGCATGGTGTAGGGGTCCCATTCTGCGAGAGTTGCGGCAGGCTTAACCTTGCCACCCGGTGCGATCTTGATTTTTGCACCATAGACTACTCCATATTTCTCACGTTCGCGTCCGGTATCATCAATTACTGCAATCTCACCATTACGATTCATAACGATGTGGTACCCTTCTGCGTTTACAACCGTGTTCAAATTGATAAATTTAATAGTACCATCGGTGCGGGCCTCCAAAGAGGTCTGCTCAGCATGACGGGAGGCAGTACCACCAATATGGAAGGTACGCATGGTCAGCTGTGTACCAGGCTCTCCAATTGACTGAGCAGCAATTACTCCCACCGCCTCACCTTGGTTTACACTATGACCACGAGCAAGGTCACGACCGTAACATTTGGCACAAATACCTCTTCGACTCTGGCAGGTGAGAACAGAACGGATCTTGATTTTCTCCAAACCAGAGTCTTCAATCCGCTTAACCAAACTCTCATCTATTTCCTGGTTGTCCTCAACCAATACTTCTCCTGTAATAGGATCAAGGATATCATCCATGGCAACACGCCCGAGAATACGGTCACCAATGTGTTCTATAATTTCACCACCTTCGGTCAATGAGGAGACGACCAAACCATCTAAGGTGCCACAGTCATCCTCAGTAATGATAGCGTCCTGAGCCACATCAACCAATCGTCGGGTCAGGTAACCGGAGTTGGCAGTCTTGAGGGCTGTATCAGCAAGACCTTTACGAGCACCGTGAGTGGATATAAAGTACTGCAAAACAGTCAAACCTTCACGGAAGTTGGCCGTGATGGGGGTTTCAATAATCTCGCCTGATGGTTTGGCCATTAGGCCTCGCATACCAGCTAATTGTCGGATCTGCTGTGCAGAGCCCCTAGCGCCGGAATCGGCCATCATATGAATAGCATTAAAAGATGGTTCTTTCCTCTCGGCACCTGTCTCATCTATAAAGGTCTGTATTGAAAGATTATCAAGCATTTCCTTGGCAATCTCCTCAGTAGCCTTGGCCCAGATATCAATAACCTTGTTATAGCGCTCACCATCGGTGATGAGACCCTCGGTATACTGATTCTGAATTTCTTTCACCTCATCATCAGCTTTGGTTATAATTGCAGCCTTACCCTCGGGAATAACCATGTCATCAAGACAAATGGAGATACCTGCCAGATTGGCGTAGCGGAATCCAATATCCTTCAGTTTGTCTGCCAGAATCACTGTCTCTTTACTATCAGCCATACGGTAGCAGGTATCAACCAGGTTGGAGAGTTCCTTCTTATTCATTACCTTGTTGACGGCACTGAACGGCACAGATTCAGGCAATATTTCGCGAAGAATTACACGTCCAGCGGTGGTATCAATAAGTTGTGGGCGTTCATCTGATGCAAGATTCCTCATGCGAACCCGGATGGTGGCCTGCATATCAACCTCACCCGCATCAAAAGCAATACGCACCTCATCAGTACTTGAAAAAATCTTGCCGGTACCCCTTACCCTGCGATAGATAGGCTTCCCGCTCTTCTCGTCAATTTTTTCCTTGCCGGTAACCTCGTCGACATCCGGTTCGAAATGTCGGTCTCGAGTCATATAGTATGCACCTAAAACCATATCTTGGGATGGCACAATAATCGGCTTACCGTGAGCCGGCGAAAGAATGTTGTTGGTCGACATCATCAACACGCGGGCCTCAACCTGGCTTTCAATAGAAAGTGGCAGATGCACTGCCATCTGGTCACCGTCAAAGTCAGCGTTGAAGGCTGTACAAACCAGCGGGTGAAGCTGAATAGCTTTGCCCTCAATCAAAACCGGCTCAAAGGCCTGGATGCCAAGGCGATGCAAGGTCGGAGCTCTATTGAGCATAACCGGGTGTTCCTTGATAACCTCTTCTAGCACGTCCCAAACTTCGGGTCGTTCTTTCTCCACCATTTTCTTGGCACTCTTTATGGTGGTAACTAGGCCTCGCTCTTCAAGCTTATTGTAAATAAAGGGTTTGAACAGCTCAAGTGCCATCTTCTTGGGAAGACCACACTGATGCAATTTTAGTTCAGGACCAACAACGATGACAGAACGCCCAGAATAGTCAACACGCTTACCTAGCAGATTCTGGCGGAAACGGCCTGATTTACCCTTAAGCATATCAGACAGTGATTTGAGTGGGCGCTTGTTGGGACCGGCTATGGCACGACCTCGGCGGCCGTTGTCAAAGAGGGCATCAACCGCTTCCTGCAACATACGCTTCTCATTGCGGATGATAACTTCTGGGGCCTGCAGTTCAACAAGGCGCTTGAGACGGTTGTTGCGATTGATCACCCGACGGTAAAGATCATTCAAATCAGAAGTGGCGAAGCGGCCTCCATCAAGAGGCACCAATGGACGTAACTCAGGCGGCAGCACTGGAATACATTCAAGAATCATCCACTCTGGCTTGTTACCAGAGTTTTTGAAAGCTTCAACAACCTTGAGACGCTTAGCGTTTTTCTTGCGCTTGGCTTCACTGGTTGACTCCATCATGTCTGTTCGCAGTTGGACAGCCAACTCATCCAGATTAAGAGCTTTGAGACATTCCCTGATCGCCTCGGCTCCCATGCCGCCTTCAAAAGCGTCGTAGCCATATTCCTGTTGGGCTTTGATGTACTTGTCCTCAGACATGACCTCACAAAACTGCATGGGGGTATTCTTAGGATCACTGATGACAAACGCCTCAAAATAGAGCACTTTTTCCAGATCCTTGAGGGTAATATCAAGAAGATTTCCAATCCGCGAAGGCAGCGACTTGAGAAACCAGATATGTGCAACAGGTGTGGCCAGATCGATGTGACCAAGCCGTTCACGACGTACCTTGGAAGGAATTACCTCAACGCCGCATTTTTCACAAACAATGCCACGATGCTTCATACGCTTATATTTGCCGCAGTTGCACTCGTAATCCTTGGTAGGTCCAAATATCTTCGCACAGAACAAGCCATCACGCTCCGGCTTGAAGGTACGGTAATTAATTGTCTCCGGCTTCTTTACCTCGCCGTGAGAACGCTCCCGAATCTTGTCCGGTGAGGACACTGATATCCGTATAGCTGAAAAATGGAGTGGATCTTTGGGTTTATCAAAGAAACTGAAATAATCTTCCACGATGCTCTCCTCCGTTATTCTGAAGCCTTGCGTCTTTGCCAAAGTGGCCGACAGCAAAGGTCTGCGGTGTGCTTGTGGCGCGCAGGAAATCCCGCCCGCGGCGTCTTAGTCTTCTTCCCCTTCCAACAATTCCACATCTAGGCAGAGCGATTGCAATTCCTTGATGAGGACATTGAAGGATTCAGGCAGGCCAGGTTCCAGGGTATGTTTGCCTTTGACGATCGCCTCATACATCCTTGTACGTCCCGAGACATCGTCCGACTTGACTGTCAGGAATTCCTGCAGGGCATAGGAAGCACCATAAGCCTCCATGGCCCAGACCTCCATCTCGCCAAGCCTTTGCCCACCGAATTGAGCCTTTCCTCCCAGAGGTTGCTGGGTCACCAAACTGTAGGGTCCGATAGAACGGGCATGAATCTTATCATCAACCAAGTGATGCAGCTTGAGGACATACATCACACCCACTGTAACTTTATGCTTGAAAGGATCACCGCTTCTACCATCAAAGAGGGTTACTTGCCCCGAAGAATGAAAACCTGCCTTTTCCAACATACCCTTGATCTTTTCCTCGCTGGCCCCTTCAAAGACTGGCGACGCCATGGGAACACCCCGCTGCAGTCGGCGACAGACCTTCATCAGTTCTTCACGATCCAAGGTATCCACAAATCGGCTCACCTCTTTATCACCATAGACATCTTTCAGATACTTTTTAAGGTTCTCTTCAGAAGTCTGTTTCTGAAGCATTTCCTCGATTTTCCAGCCAATACCCTTAGCAGCCCATCCCAGATGGGTTTCCAATATCTGTCCAACGTTCATACGGGATGGAACACCAAGTGGATTTAGAACGATCTCGACGGGTCGGCCATCATCCATATATGGCATGTCCTCTTCAGGCAAAATCCGGGAAACGACACCCTTGTTGCCGTGACGACCAGCCATCTTGTCACCAACCTGCAGCTTCCGTTTAATCGCTATATAGACCTTGACCATCTTTATCACGCCTGGTGGCAGATCATCGCCACGCTTGAGCTTCTGCACCTTGTCATCGAAGACGCTTTGTATCAAGTCTATCTGGCGGTTAAGAGTATCAAGAACTTGGCTGACTTTGTCATCTGTCTCGCCTTCGTCACTAACGGAAATGCTCCCCCAGCGGGATATTGGCAGTGCTTTAAGGGACTCATCAGTAATTTTCTTACCCTTTGCCAGTATGAGGGTTCCTTCGGCATCTTCAAGCTTGACGGCTAGAGTTTTATCTAGCAGTAGACGCTTTAGCTTACCTAATGCCGAGTTTCGAATGATCCGAATTTCATCTTGCTCATCCTTACGCAGCTTCTCTTCCTCGGCTTTTTCAATTAATTCTGTACGAACGTCCTTGTCGGAACCTTTGCGAGAAAACACCTTGGCGCCGATTACTGTTCCCTCAACACCAGGTGGTACAGTCAGGGAGGTATCACGTACATCGCCTGCTTTTTCGCCAAAGATAGCACGCAAAAGTTTTTCCTCAGGAGATAATTGGGTCTCACCTTTAGGTGTGATTTTGCCAACAAGTATATCGCCCGGCTTAACTTCAGCTCCTATCCGGATAATTCCTGATTCATCCAGATCCTTAAGCGCTTCTTCTCCCAGGTTGGGAATATCGGAAGTTATATCCTCCTTACCAAGCTTTGTATCACGGGCAACACATTCGAACTCCTCAATATGAATTGAAGTGTAGCGGTCATCTTTCACCATCTTCTCAGACACCAGAATCGAGTCCTCGAAGTTGTAACCTCCCCACGGCATGAAAGCTACTACTACATTTTGACCCAAAGCCAGCTCGCCCATCTCGGTTGAGGGTCCGTCAGCTATGACCTCAGTACGCTTGACAGCATCTCCTACCTTGACTACCGGTTTGTTGTTAATACAGGTGTTTTGGTTGGAACGGGCAAATTTAATCAGGTTGTAAATATCTACACCTGTACCTGTTTCGTCGTGTTCATCCTCGTCAATTTTTACTACGATACGTGAAGCATCTACCGACTCTACGACACCATTGTGACGGGCAATAACCGACACACCGGAATCCTTGGCAACAATACGTTCCATACCAGTACCCACTAGCGGTGAATCGGCACGCAGCAGAGGCACCGCTTGGCGCTGCATGTTGGAACCCATCAGAGCGCGGTTGGCGTCGTCGTTCTCCAAGAACGGAATTAGCGCGGCAGCTACGGATACAAGCTGCTTAGGCGCCACATCCATTAATTCGATTTCGTCACGGTGGACAAGAATGAATTCACCACTCTTGCGTGCCGAAACATAATCATTGACAAAGCGGCCATTCTTGTCCACCTCGGCGTTAGCCTGAGCAATGGCATGACCCTCCTCTTCTAAAGCCGAGAAAAAGCGTACCTCGGCGGTCAACTTACCATCCTGCACAATGCGATAAGGAGTTTCAACAAAACCGTGCTCATTAATGCGAGCATAGGTAGAAAGAGATGCAATCAAGCCAATATTCGGACCCTCCGGGGTCTCAATGGGGCAAACTCGTCCATAGTGGGTCGGATGAACGTCACGCACTTCGAATCCTGCTCTTTCTCTGGTCAGACCCCCTGGTCCTAGGGCAGAAAGACGACGTTTATGAGTAACCTCAGAGAGCGGATTGGTCTGATCCATGAACTGGGAAAGCTGCGATGAACCGAAAAATTCCTTAACCACGGCAGAAACCGGTTTAGAGTTAATTAGGTCATGAGGCATGAGGTTCTCAAC
>MHXL01000097.1:1503-5535 GCA_001824455.1 Desulfuromonadaceae bacterium GWB2_53_15 | reverse complement strand
GCGCTCTTTAATAGCCCTCTCCATGCGAACAAGACCAATACGGTATTGATTTTCCAACAACTCGCCCACAGCCCGTACTCGACGATTGCCAAGATGATCAATATCATCGATGGCACCACGACCATTTTTGAGTTCAATCAAATAGCGGACAATCTCAAGTATATCGTTTTTAGAACTAGTATTAATTACAGAAGCATACAAATCTTCGAAGATCATTCGATTACGGCGAAGCATCTCAATTGATCTGCGATTCTCATCAAAACCGCCTTGGTCAATCAATTCGGACAATTTGACAGTTGCATCACTAAGCTGAAGACTAGCAAATACATCTTTTTGAAAGAAATCCTGGTCCTTGACGAGATTGTTGAATTCATTTATCAACTGCTCGCAAAGTTTCTCTGAAACTGGCTGTGATGAATCATGTTTAGTTATGATTTTAACGAAGTCACTCGGCAACTTCATCAATAGATACTGTGAAAACGGGTTACTACCTTGGGATACTAGCTTTACAAGTTCTTCAAAATTACTTACGTCACTGGCCGAAAACATGCAAGGCGCATTAAGAACCTTACAATCGGGCCAAACCTTAAGGTTAAGTTTGTAATTTAGCTTAAGACGACCAACAGCAGAGAGATCATAACGTTCGGGGTTGAAAAAGAGATTGTCAAACAGTGCCAGCGAACTCTTCAAGGTGGGTGGATCCCCAGGGCGTAAACGGCGGTAAATCTCGATCAAAGCCTCATCAGTAGTGCTGATTTTATCAGCCAACAATGTATCGCGGAAAGATGAAGTGACATGCAGGTTGTCAATAAAGAGAACTTTAAAGCTTGTAACCCCACGAGATTTAATCTCATTAAACTTATCTTCAGTAATTTCTTCATTACATTCAAGGAGAATTTCACCTGTAGCAGGGTCAACGATATCTGAAGAAACATAACGACCAATGATACCTTCGATATTCACCGGCACAGCTTTAATACCGTGTTCAAGCATCTTCTTAATAGAAGCCTTGGTGTATTTTCGATTCGCTTTAACAATGACTTCGCCGCTTTTTGGATCGGCAACATCAACAGCAGCCTTCTGGAGGGTGAGCAGTTCGTGGTCAATACATTTTGACAGGATCTCCCCCTGAATATTGACCTCTTCACTCTTGTAATAGTAGTTTAGAAGTTGTTCTGTTGAATAGCCCAAAGCTTTCAGCAATACCGTGGCCGGCATTTTGCGACGACGGTCTATACGTACATACAATATGTCCTTATGGTCAAATTCAAAATCAAGCCACGAACCGCGATAGGGAATCACTCTGGCAGAATACAGAACTTTGCCACTGGAATGAGTCTTCCCCTTGTCATGATCATAAAACACACCTGGAGAGCGATGTAACTGGCTGACGATAACACGTTCCGTTCCGTTAATGATAAAAGTACCATTATCTGTCATTAGTGGTATCTCGCCGAAGTAAACCTCCTGCTCTTTAATATCCTTAATCGCCCTGACACCTGTCTCTTTGCCAGTATCCCATATGACCAAACGCACTTTAACCTTCATTGGTGCAGCGAAGGTCATACCACGCTGATGACATTCCTCGACATCATACTTTGGCTTGCTAAGAGAATATGAGACATATTCCAGCGACGCGCTCTCACTAAAGTCCTTAATGGGAAAAACACTTCTAAATACAGCTTCAAGACCACTGTTTTTACGTGATTCGGCAGAGGTCTCCTGTTGAAGAAACCGTCGGTAAGAATTTTTTTGTATGTCAATGAGGTTTGGGATATCAATGATATTCTTAATTTTAGCGAAATTTTTTCGCAACAGGTGGTTATTGGCGATCGAATAAGCCATAGCTTCTCCTTTGGCATGTATCGTAAAGACATCCAACCTTATGAACTAAACGGTCGGAATTACAGGCTGTTGTTGGATGTGTGGGGCAGTCGAAACAGGACAAGCCAAGGCCGCGCCAGGCGACCTTGGCTTTCAAAATCTTTACAGTAATAATCGCTATTTGACTTCGACTTCAGCGCCGGCTTCAGCAAGCTGTTTTTTTGCGTCTTCGGCCTCCTGCTTGGAAACACCTTGTTTAACTGCGCCAGGAGCGCCGTCAACCAAATCTTTAGCTTCTTTCAAGCCAAGGCTAGTCAGGGCACGGACAACCTTGATAACGTTGATCTTGTTTGCACCAGCAGCCTTAAGAATAACATCAAACTCCGTCTGCTCTTCAGCAGGTTCAGCAGCTGTGGCTGGGCCGGCTGCAGCCACTGCCACCGGTGCTGCAGCAGAGACACCGAATTTTTCTTCCAGTTCTTTCACAAGCTCAGCAAGGTCAAGAACTGTCATCTTTTCAATAAAACTAATAACATCTTCTTTAGTAATTTCTGCCATTGTCTCATTCCTCCAAAAATTGATAGTGATGTTTTGTCAAATTAATTATGTAGCTAATTACCTTCTTTTTTGGCGCGAATTGCATCTAGAGCACGCACCAGTGAACCAGGCAGCGCAGCAAGCACACCAACAAAATTGGTGGCTGGAGCCTGCATGGAACCTAGCATTTTAGCAATTAGAACCTCTCGCGAAGGCAGATCGGCAAGGGCCTGAATCTGCTTTACGTCAATCAGTTTGCCGGAAAGAACACCAACCTTCAGAACAAATTTGCCCTGTGGATCTTTTGCAAACTTGCTAAGTACCTTTGCAGCACCGACTGGATCGTCATACGTGATTGCTATGGCAGTTGGTCCAGCTAGATAAGGGCTCAGACATTCTATATCTGTGCCCTTTGCAGCCAAATCAAGCAAAGTATTTTTAAAAACTTTGTACTCCACCGAAGCATTACGCAATTCATTGCGAAGACTAGTTGCCTGGCCGACATTCATACCACGAAAATCAGCCAAGAAAACTGCCTTTGCGCGCACTAGCCGCTCATGCATCTGCACGACTTGTTCTTGCTTGTTTTCCTTGTTCAAGCGACTTCCTCCTTTCATTTGGTATATGGGGAATCCCCCTGGCCAAAGTCAGGAAGCGTAAGTGACAACTTACGAAACCCAAGTCTCGGCAGGTCCGAAATGTTTCCGGTTATGCAACCATAGCACCTGCTGTCTTTGACTTTGGCTTGACAATATATCTTTTAAATTTGAGCGGTTACATCTGCTATATCAAGATTAATTCCGGGCCCCATAGTAGAAGACATGGATATTTTCTTGATATAAGTTCCTTTGGCAGCAGAGGGTTTAGCTTTAATCAATGCCTCAACAAGTGCCAAAATGTTACCTTTTAGCATCTCAGCATCGAAAGAAACTTTCCCTACTGGAGCATGCACAATTCCAGCTTTTTCTACACGGAATTCTACTTTGCCGGCCTTGGACTCCTTAACGGCCCTTCCTACGTCGAAAGTAACCGTACCAACCTTCGGATTAGGCATGAGTCCGCGAGGACCGAGAATTTTACCAATCTTCCCAACAACACCCATCATATCAGGAGTAGCAATTGCAGTATCAAAATCAAACCAACCCTCTTGAATCTTAGCCACTAGATCTTCAGAGCCAACATAGTCCGCACCGGCATCAAGTGCCTCTTTTTCCTTCTCGCCCTTCGCAAATACGAGAACACGAATGGTTTTACCTAAACCATTAGGAAGTACAACCGCACCACGTACCATTTGGTCCGCATGCCGTGGATCCACACCAAGACGAACAGAAACATCCACTGTCTCATCAAATTTGGCAAACGCACCTTGTTTAACGACATCAAGGGCAGTCACGAGGGGATATACTTTAGCCCTGTCGATCTTTTCCGCTGCTTCGCTATGTTTTTTTCCAGTCTTCGACATGATGCAACCTCTCTTGTATCGTAAATAATTAGGACTTTAGACGATATCAACACCCATTGAACGGGCAGTTCCTTCAACAGTTCTCATAGCAGCCTCTACAGAAGCAGCGTTAAGGTCAGGCATTTTTTTCTTGGCAATTTCCTCAACCTGATTTTTTGTCAACTTACCAACTTTAGTTTTGTTTGGAACAGCTGAACCGCTTTCAATCC